>DASVCP010000277.1:0-3752 GCA_036381555.1 Gammaproteobacteria bacterium | reverse complement strand
AAAAGTGTTTCTGGCCGGTTCCATCGACAAGGCGTTGACCGTCAAGGGAATCGGTGTAACCAAAGGCGCGCGTGCCGCGATCGAAGCGGCCGGGGGTAAGGTAGAAGCCTGATGAGCAGTTCTTCAGCGGCATTGAATACGGGATTAAGCGGCCTGACGCGGTTCACCGAACTGCGCCAGCGGCTGTTTTTTGTCCTGTTCGCACTGGTGATCTATCGCCTCGGCACCCATATCACCATCCCCGGGGTAAACGCGGCGGTGATGGCGGAGATATTCGCCCAGCAGCGCGACGGCTTTGTCGGCATGATGAACATGTTCTCCGGCGGCGCGCTGGAGCGCATGTCCATATTTGCGCTCGGCATTATGCCTTATATCTCCGCGTCGATTGTCGTGCAGATGTTAAGCCATGTGTACGCGCCCTGGATACAGCTTAGAAAGGAAGGCGAGTCGGGCCGGCGCAAGATCACCCAGTACACCCGCTATTTAACGGTGGCGTTGGCAAGCTTCCAGGCCATCATGATCTCGCTGAATCTTCCGAACTTCTCGCCCGGCCTGGTGGCTAATCCGGGCTTGCCGTTTGTGTTCACCGCCAGTGTGACGCTGGTGACCGGCACCATGTTCCTGATGTGGCTCGGTGAGCAGATTACCGAGCGGGGCGTCGGCAACGGCATATCCATCCTGATTTTCGCCGGCATTGTCGCCGGACTGCCCAGCGCCATCGCCAATACGCTGGAGCTGGCCCGCAACGGTGAACTGTCGAACCTGACGGTCATTCTGATTTTCGCGGTCGCCATCGGCGTAACCGCGTTCGTGGTGTTTGTCGAGCGCTGTCAGCGCCGCATTACGGTCAACTACGCCAAGCGGCAGCAGGGCCGGCGGATGTTTGCCGGCCAGTCCAGCCATCTGCCGTTGAAGCTGAACATGGCCGGGGTGATTCCGCCGATTTTCGCCTCGTCGATTATTCTGTTCCCGACCACGATCGCCAGCTGGTTCAGCGACTCGCAGAACGTCGGCTGGCTGCGGGATATCGTCGGTGTGCTGTCGCCCGGTCAGCCGATCTATATCCTGCTGTATGCATCCGCAATCATCCTGTTTTGCTATATCTACACGGCGCTGATTTTCGACGCGCGGGACACCGCGGAAAATCTCAAGAAAAACGGCGCGTTGATTCCGGGTATACGCCCCGGTGAACAGACGGCCCGTTACATCGACGGGGTTATTTCGCGGCTGACCCTGATAGGGTCAATTTATATTGCAGCGGTTTGCCTGCTGCCCGAGTTTCTGATTCTGTACACCAGCGTGCCTTTTTACTTCGGCGGTACCTCGCTGCTGATCATCGTCGTGGTGGTGATGGATTTCGTCGCCCAGGTACAGACTCATTTGATGTCGCATCAATATGAGAGCCTGATGAGGAAAGCGAACCTGCGTGGCTTCGGGTCACGTTAATCGATTCTGGAGAGTAAGACATGAAAGTAAGAGCATCCGTCAAAAAGATATGCCGCAACTGCAAGGTGATCCGCCGCAATCGCACGGTGCGGATCATTTGCTCCGACCCTCGCCACAAACAGCGGCAGGGATGAGGCGGCAAGGGACTGGAAACCGGAAACAAGAGACAAGATAAGAGAGAGTTAAACCATGGCTCGTATAGCTGGCATCAACATACCGACCGGTAAACATATCTGGGTCGCGCTGACATCCATTTACGGTATCGGCCGCACCCGCGCGTACGACATCTGCGCGGCGGCGAACGTGAAGCCTGACATTAAAGTCAAGGATCTGGGCGACGACCAGGTTGAGGCCTTGCGTGTGGAAGTGGGCAAGTACGCCGTGGAAGGCGATTTGCGCCGCGAAGTTTCCATGAGCATCAAGCGTTTGATGGACCTGGGGTGCTATCGCGGTATCCGGCATCGTCGCGGCCTGCCGACTCGCGGCCAGCGCACCAAGACCAATGCCCGCACCCGTAAAGGGCCGCGCAAACCCATCAAGAAGTAACCCGTTATCGGCTAAGAGAAGAGTTTATCTATGGCGAATCCCACCACTGCAACCAAGCGTAAAAAGGCCAAACGCGTCGTTACCGACGGCGTGGCGCACATTTACGCCTCCTTCAACAATACGATCGTGACCATCACGGACCGTCAGGGCAATACGCTCTCCTGGGCCACTTCCGGCGGTTCCGGGTTCCGCGGCTCCCGCAAGAGCACGCCCTTCGCCGCCCAGGTCGCGGCCGAGCGGGCGGGCGAAGTCGCCAAGGAGTACGGCGTTAAAAATCTCGACGTATTGGTAAAGGGGCCCGGACCGGGCCGGGAATCGGCGGTGCGGGCGCTGAATGCAATTGGTTACAAAATCACGAATATTACCGATGTGACGCCGCTGCCGCATAACGGTTGCCGTCCTCCGAAGCGCCGGCGTGTTTAAACAGGTGAGTGTAAATGGCTAGATATATTGGACCAAAATGTAAACTGAGTCGCCGTGAAGGTACTGATCTCTATTTGAAGTCGGGTGCCAGGGCGATAGAATCCAAGTGCAACATGGACCGGCAGCCCGGCCAGCACAGCGTCAAGCGCGGCCGCCTGTCCGATTACGGTTTGCAGTTGCGCGAAAAGCAAAAGCTGCGCAGGATTTACGGCGTGTTGGAACGGCAGTTTCGTAATTACTACAAGAAAGCATCCATGAAGAAAGGTTCAACCGGTGAAAACCTGTTGCAACTGCTCGAAAGCCGTTTGGACAACGTCGCTTATCGCATGGGATTCGGTTCCACCCGCTCCGAGGCGCGGCAGCTGGTGAGTCATAAAGCCGTATTGGTTAACGGCCGCGTCGTCAATATTGCGTCCTACCATGTCAGTCCGGCGGATGAAATCGCCATCAATGAGAAAGCCAAAAAGCAGGTTCGTATCAACGATTCACTGTCACTGGCCCAACAGCGCGGCATTCCGGACTGGATCGAAGTGGACAGCAAAAAAATGGCCGGGGTTTTCAAGCGTGTGCCCGAGCGGAGCGATTTGCCCGCCGAGATCAACGAATCTCTGGTCGTCGAGTTGTATTCGAAGTAATCAGGAATTGAGGTCGTTATGACAGACAGTGTTACGGAATTTTTAACCCCCCGATTGGTGGATGTTACCAGCCTTAGTGACACACGGGCCAAGGTCGTGTTGGAGCCCCTGGAGCGGGGTTTCGGGCATACATTGGGCAATGCGCTGCGCCGCATTCTGCTGTCCTCCATGCCCGGCGCTGCTGTTACCGAAGTGGAGATCGAAGGCGTATTGCACGAGTACACCACTATCGAAGGTGTGCAGGAAGACGTGCTGGACATACTGCTGAACCTGAAAGGTCTGGCCATCGTCATGCACGCCAAGGACGAGGCCGTCCTTCGTCTGCACAAGAAGGGTGAAGGCGTGGTGACCGCCGCCGACATCCAGTCAGATCACGATGTCGAGATCAAGAACACCGATCACATCATCGCCCACCTGACCAAGGAAGGCGAGTTGAGTATGACGATGAAGGTCATTAAAGGCCGCGGCTACCAGCCGGTGGCGCAGCGCAAGACCGAGGAAGGCGAGAGCAAGGCGATCGGCACGTTGCAATTGGATGCCAGCTTCAGCCCGGTGCGGCGCGTTTCCTATAACGTCGAAAGCGCCCGTGTCGAACAGCGCACCGACCTGGACAAGTTGATCATCGACATCGAAACCAACGGCACGCTGGACCCGGAAGAAGCTATTCGCCGCGCGGCCACGATCCTGCAGCAGCAGCTGTCG
>DASVCP010000276.1:0-4485 GCA_036381555.1 Gammaproteobacteria bacterium | reverse complement strand
GAGAATACCCCGCAATACGACGATGACGGCGCGGCCGATCCCTTTGCCGAAATACGCCGCAAGGAACGCTTGAAAAGCCGGGGCGACATTGTTCTCGGCCGGGAAAAGTCGCCTGATGATTGGTAATTTAATCCGAGCCGGATTTCCAATCCAGCACTCCCTCAACGGTTTGATCGCCGATACTCACGTTTTCCAGTTTTAAATCGTCGACATTTTCGAGGATGAAGGTCGCATCCGCCCGTTTGATTTTTATGTTTCTCAACGTAACATCCCTCAGGGGCGCCACGGACGGGGCGTGCGCCTCAAAGACGGTGCCGGCGTGTTCAACGGTAAAGTCTTCGAAGACGATATCGCGGTAGACCGACGGATGGCCGCCGCCCAGCAGGCCGGGATAGTTTAACTGGAACCAGAACAAGTGCTTTTCGAATGATTCGACTGTCATGTTGCGGACGCGAATATGTTCGACCATGCCGCCCCGGTCCAGATTGGCCTTGAAACGGATGGCGGAGGTTCCCTTGCGAAGCACGTTGTCGGTGAAGAATACATGGCGGATATCGCCCGACATCTCGCTGCCCAACGCAATGCCGTCCTCGCCGCCCATGTCGTTGTTACGAACGACGATATATTCGCTGGGACGACCGATTTCACGGCCGTCGCGGTCGCGGCCCGACTTGACGACCACTGAATCGTCGCCGGTGCGAAACCGGCTGTCTTCCACCAGCACGTAAGTGCTGGAATCGATGTCGACACCGTCGTTGTTGGCGCGATGGCTGTCGACCTTGATGTTTCGCACGATGGCGTGATCGGTATGGACGAGATGATTCACCCAGAATGGGGAATTCTTCAGCGTGTAATCCTGCAAGAGCACGCGTTTGGCGTGGAAGAACTGGATCATGCTCGGTCGCAGGTAAGTGCCTTTGCCGAAGATGCGTTTTTCGGCCGGCGTGCCGTCGTTACCCATGTGGCGGAGTTTCAACTGGTCGGCCTCCTGATTTCCGGTCCAGTCATGAAAACCGCTGTCGGCGTTGCCGTCGATTGTGCCGTTGCCGGTAATCGCGACATCATGCACCTTGTAGGCGTAGATCAACGGTGAATAACCGTATAACTCGGTTCCTTCCCAGCGGGTGTGCACCACCGGCAGATAATCCGCGGGGTTCGTGCCGAACAGCAGGGTAGCGCCTTCGGCTACGTGCAGCGCGATGTTGCTTTGCAGATGGATCGGTCCGTTGCTGAGCCAGGTGCCGGCGGGCAGCACCACGCGGCCGCCACCTTCATCATGGGCTTTTTTGATTGCCGCCATAATGGCCTGCCGGGCGTCGGTTTTACCGTCGCTCCTGGCGCCGAAATCGGTGATCGAAAATTCTTTGTTCGGAATGGAGGGGGCTTGGATTTTTTTAACAATTTCCTCCGCCATGCGCCAGTCGCTGTCTCCGGCGGCTTCGGCCTGAGGCAGGATCAGAAAGGTTGCGATGATGATCGCGGAGGCGGCCAATCGTTTCAGATGTGGAATCATGACTACACCGATGGCTTAAGGACTGCCAGACTTTATATAGAAATGCCGGTGGCTGCAATGATCGGGTGAACGTAAGGCCAATGAAAAACGCCGGCATCACCGCAGGCGTTTTGATTTCAGTGAATTGTCTCGCGGACAATTCCTGTACAGCCTGACCGTGTTTCATTTCAACATTGCCTTACGCACTTCTTCAACAGTAACGGCGGCGCTGGCGCGGGTGGCTTCAATGAACATGTTGCGGAAGCGATCTTTGGCCGAGCGGGTGAACTGAAGATTGCCGTTGACCATGATGGCTGAAGTTTTGGATTCGCCGCGCTTGCCGTCGCAACGGGCGACCGCCGGCATGTTGACGACCATATCGCCGTTACGGTTGACGGCCTTGATGGACGACCCTGCGCTCATTACCGCCTGTCCGGTGCCAAGCAGTGAGAAGGTGCCGCCGCCGTAGCAGTAATCGAGTTGAATCAGCACGACGGCGTCTACACCCAGCCTGCGCGCCATTTCGCCCAGCCTGGCCCTCGGGTTGTCCTTGGCGGCGTCGCCGTAGTAGCGGGTGTTGGCGGCGGAGTCGTCCAGGGGAATCGGCAGCATGCCGGCGGGAGTGAAGAATTGCTGCTGATAAACGTTTTTCAGAAAATTACCGAACTTGCCGGCCATAGTATTGGCCTTGTTCGCAGGCACAACGGCAAATGCCTGTTGGTACTCCTTGGATTGAAGAATCCTGGTCGGCGAAACAACCTGCCAGTTCAGCTTGGCCAATTCCGCCTGGTAGGTTCTTAAGGCGTCTTCGGCCACCTGTAACCTGATTTTGCCGTCCCAGTCAGTGACGACACCCATGCCTTTGTCATTCGGCACTTTCTCGTCCGCATAAAGGCTGAGTATCGCGACTTTTTTTACCTGGTCGATATCCGGTTTTTTGACTATGGATGGAAAACAGCCGGTAATGACGAATGTCAACAATAACAGGGCAACGTTATAAATCTTCTTTTTGCTTTTGGTGTCCATGGTTCCCGCCCTCCGGTGGACTTGCACTTTAGCTTTATCTTTAAGGCGCGCCGTTTTCCTGCGATCGCCAGGTTAATTGATGCATCATCGGCCGCGCTTTGTGAATCTTTAAAGGCGATGTGGCATCGCTCAAGTAAGGGTTGATACGTGTAAAGTTAAAACCAGAGTAGTTTTGGATATACTCACCGGTTCTGTATTGCCCGAACCCCGGCAGGCTGACAAAAAATCTGGCATAACCATTGCAGAAGTTGGAGGATAGACAGAACATGAAAGGGAAATCATATGGCGCAGATCGTTACATGGAATGATATACCGGAGCCGGTTCAGAACGATATCCAACGTCATCGCGGTTGGTTTGTTTTCCAAGGAGCAATGTTCATAATCGTGGGAACACTGGCGATCGCACTGCCGGTTGCAACCGCCATGGCTGTCGAAATCGTCTTGGGCGCCGCGTTGCTGGTCGGTGGGCTTGCCAAAATAGTTACCTTCGGGAAGCATGCATCGGGCTGGTCGTGGGGGTCTGCGTTGTTTGCCATTCTTGTCGGGGCTTTGATGGTTTGGCGGCCGTGGACGGGATTGCTGGCGTTATCTGCGCTGGTTGCGGCATTCCTCGTGTTTGAGGGCGTCACCGAAATATTTGTCGCTTTTCGTTTCAAACCGTTGTTCGAGTGGGGGTGGTTGTTCGCTGCCGGCATTATCAGTTTGCTGCTGGGGGTCAGTGCATTTGTGTTTTTCCCACTGCTCGGTATGATCTATATCGGCTTTGCGGTCGGCTTGAGCCTGTTGTTCTATGGCATGGCGTTACTGATGGTGGTGAGAGAGATGGGTCGCGTCTGGGCGACGTGAGCGGAAATTTTTCGTGTCTTGGCGCGCAACAAAATAGCTTTTTGATTTCCCGGCGACCACTGCGTCTTGGCGAGAGGGCAGGGGTTTCAAAGGCCGAATCTCCAGAGATGCGGGAAGTGTGGGTTGGGTACCGCATGGTTCCGCGTTATGGTAGCATCGAGCCGGTTGAGCAATGTGTGAGTGGGGAAAAATAATGAGATATCTCCTGTGGGCAATCACCTGTTTGATCCCATTTCTTGCTCACGCCCAGAAGTTTGAAGGATTGGCTTTGACGCCGCCCTTGGGGTGGAACAGCTGGAATCATTTCGGCTGCGACGTCGACGAAAAATTGATCCGCGAAACGGCCGATGCCATGGTGGATTCCGGCATGAAGGATGCCGGTTACCGGTATGTCAATATTGACGATTGTTGGCACGGTGAGCGGGATGAGCAGGGCTTTATCCATCCGGACCCTAAACGGTTTCCTTCCGGCATGAAGGCGTTGGCGGATTATGTGCATTCCAAGGGGCTGAAGCTGGGAATTTATTCCGATGCGGGCTGGAAAACCTGCGGTGGCCGGCCCGGCAGCCGCGGTTACGAGTTTCAGGACGCCATGACCTATGCCAAGTGGGGCGTCGATTACCTTAAGTACGACTGGTGCAACACGGAGGCGTTAAGCGCCGAAGGCGCTTACATGACAATGCGCGATGCCTTGCGTGCAACGGGCCGGCCGATAGTGTTTAGTATCTGTGAGTGGGGGGACAATCAACCCTGGCTGTGGGGAGAGAAAATCGGACATCTGTGGCGGATCAGTGGCGACATCTATCCCTGCTGGGACTGTGAATACGATCATGGGGACTGGTCGGCTTGGGGTGTATTGCCGATACTGGACATGCGCAAGCGCGACAATATCCGCCAGTACGCCGGCCCCGATCACTGGAATGATTTCGACATGCTTGAAGTGGGCAACGGCATGAGCGTAAACGAGGACCGCGCGCATTTCTCAATATGGGCGATGATGGCCTCACCATTGATTGCAGGCAATGATCTGCGAAAGATGTCCAGGGAAACTCTGGAAATCCTGACAAACAGGGACGTGATCGCAGTTGACCAGGACCCGCTTGGCATTCAGGGTTTCAAAT
>DASVCP010000275.1:0-8534 GCA_036381555.1 Gammaproteobacteria bacterium | reverse complement strand
TTCTCGCACGGATACCGCTCTTGGCTATAGGCATGGTGGTTCCTGTGCCTGGCGTGCGCCCCCCGCACGTTGGCGCGAAGAAAATCAAAAACTGTTCCTCTAATAATTGCGAGCTTGGCTTTGATCTCGGGATCTTCATGTTTCCATATCCTTTATATTCTTTTTTTGCGCCTTCGCGCCTTTGCGTGAGACAATCTTTTTTTGTTGAAAGAGTTGTTAAGCTTTGAGCACCGGTACTGAAAACAACTTGCACGCAACGGTAGAGGCAATTTACCGCACCGAATCGCGGCGGGTACTGGCAACGCTGATCCGGCTGCTGGGCGATTTCGACCTCGCCGAGGAAGCGTTGCACGATGCATTCATCGCCGCCGTGGAGCAATGGCCGCGTGAAGGCGTGCCTGGTAATCCCCGTGCCTGGCTGGTTTCCGCCGGCCGCTTCAAGGCGATCGACAAGCTGCGGCGGCGCGCGCGGTTCGATCGATCACTGGAAGAAATCGCCATCCAGCTCGAAACAGCCGGCACCGGCATCGATGAACAGGACGAGTTGGAAGACGACCGGTTGCGGCTGATCTTCACCTGTTGTCATCCGGCTTTGCCGCCCGACGCGCAGATCGCTTTGACCTTGCGCGAGGTTTGCGGGCTGACGACCGAAGAAATTGCGCATGCATTCCTCACTTCGCCACCCACGCTGGCGCAACGCATCGTGCGGGCCAAGAATAAAATCCGCGACGCAGGCATTCCCTATCAGGTGCCATCGCGTGACGAACTGCCGGATCGATTGGACAGTGTGCTGCGGGTGATTTATCTCGTTTTCAACGAAGGTTATTCGGCCTCTTCAGGCCCGAGCGTTACCCGCCATGACCTGTCGAGTGAGGCGATCCGCCTGGGGCGGCTGCTGGTCGAGCTGCTGCCCGAAGCGGAAGTGCTGGGCCTGCTGGCGTTGATGCTGTTAACGGAATCGCGCCGGGTTGCGCGAACATCGGATGCAGGCGAGCTGATCCTGTTGGAAGACCAGGATCGTTCCCTGTGGAACCGTGAGCAGATTGAGGAAGGCATCGGCCTGGTCGAACGGGCCATGAGTACGCGGGAAATAGGTCCGTACACGTTGCAAGCGGCCATCGCCGCCGTACACGCGGAGGCGAGCAAGGTCACCGACACGGACTGGACACAAATCGTCGCACTGTACGATGTGTTGTTGCAGGCCGAGCCGTCGCCGCTGGTGGAATTGAACCGCGCAGTGGCGATCGCGATGCGCAACGGCCCGCAGGCCGGCCTTGTGCTGGTCGACGCAATACTTGATCGCGGTGAACTCAATGACTATCACCTGGCGCATGCCGCGCGCGCGGATTTATGCCGGCGGCTCGGGAAAAACGACGAAGCCCGCGTATCTTACCAACGCGCTCTCGAACTGGCGCAGCAGGAGCCGGAGCGGCGGTTTCTACAGCGGCAATTGGCGGCACTCAAATAAAGCAATGGAAATTGCGGATTCAACGGCATGTTCCGGTTTTGCCGGTGCTGGCCAATGTCCTAAGACGATGCATGTTTGGCAGTAAGGCCTGATGAGAAGCTTCAAATCTTAAAACGGAAGAAAGTAAACACTTCTATGTAATGCTCACAGCCGGGAAAACTCCGCAGAGGCGAATGGCGCTTGCATCGGTTATGATCAAAATCTACTATGGAGGCGCCGACATAGGGAGTCAACGATGCCGCAAGTAACGGAAGATATTGCCCGCAGCGGAGTTTCCGGCCTGGACGACGTGCTCGGCGGCGGCTTCACGCCGCAGCGTCTTTACCTGATTGAAGGAGTTCCCGGCTCCGGCAAGACAACCCTGGCGTTACAGTTTCTGTTGGAAGGCGTCCGGCGGAACGAACCGGTGCTTTATGTGACGCTGTCCGAAAGCGAGGAAGAGATCCGGGAAGTGGCCCGCTCGCACGACTGGACGCTTGACGGCATTACCATCCGGGAAATCATCCCATCCGAACAAAGTCTCAATTCCGAGGATCAGTATACGATGTTCCATCCCTCGGAAGTGGAATTGAGCGAGACGACCAGGACCATCCTGGACGATGTCGAGCGGGTTAAACCGCGCAGAATTGTTTTCGATTCGCTGTCGGAGTTCCGGTTGCTGTCGTCGTCGGCGCTTCGATTTCGCCGCCAGATTCTGGCATTGAAACAGTTTTTTTCAAAGCAGGAATGCACGGTGTTATTGCTCGACGATCTGACCGCCACCGATCGCGACCTGCAGGTTCAAAGTATTTCGCATGGCGTTATATTGCTGGAGCAACTCAGTCCCGACTATGGAAGAGACCGTCGGCGGTTACGCATCATCAAGTACCGGGGGCGTGAATTTCGCGGCGGCTATCACGACTACCTGATCCAGCGGGGTGGAATTCAGGTGTATCCACGGCTGGTGGCGGCCGAGCATCGGCACTACAGCGGTCACGAAAACATCCAAAGCGGCATAGGCGCCCTGGACGCTCTGCTGGGCGGCGGATTGGATCAGGGCACCAGCACATTGATTGTCGGCGCCGCGGGCACCGGCAAGTCCACCGTCGCTGCCCAGTTTGCGGCCGCCGCGGTTGCGCGCGGCGAACGGGCGGCATTTTTTATTTTCGATGAAAGCGTCGACACCCTGTTAAACCGGACGGACGGCCTGGGTATCGGTCTGCGGAGGTGCGTCGATTCCGGGAAAGCCACCATCCAGCCGGTCGACCCCGCCGAATTGTCGCCGGGTGAATTCACCCACCAGATTCGCACGGCTGTAGAGGAGCAGGGCGCTTCAATCATCGTCATTGACAGTCTGAACGGCTACTTGAACGCCATGCCCGGTGAGCGTTTCCTGACCATCCAGCTCCATGAGTTGCTGATGTACCTGAGCCACCGGGGCGTTGCCACCCTGTTGATCGGTGCTCACCAGGGGTTGATCGGGGGAGCAATGGTCACACCCGTGGACGCAAGCTATCTGGCGGACACGGTAATCCTGATGCGCTACTTTGAAGCGAACGGCGAGGTTCGGCAGGCGATTTCGGTCATGAAAAAAAGAGGCGGCCAGCATGAACGGACGATTCGTGAATTCCGAATGAGAAACAATCGCCTGGAGATCGGTGAGCCGCTGCGTGATTTTCGCGGCGTGATGTCCGGCGTGCCGTTTTACGACGCTGATTCGATGCAAAGGCCGGAAAATGCACGCGACCCTCAAGGGTGATCTCAACGAGTGGCGGATTTTGATACTCGCGCCTACACGGCGTGATGCCGCCCTATCTGCCTCGATACTGCATGAACATCACATCGAGTCGGTGATTTGCGCCGATGTGCAGGCGATGGTCCGGGAGTTGAATGCGGGCGCCGGCGCGATTTTGCTGGCGGAAGAAGTCGTTGCGGGTGGTCAAAGCCAACCGATTGCCAATGCTATTGCATCTCAATCGCCCTGGTCCGATTTGCCGGTGTTACTGATCACGGCGCAAGGCGCCGATTCGCCCGCTGTCGCCGTAGCGCTGCGGACGCTCGGCAATGTCATGCTGGTGGAACGTCCCACCCGTATACCGACTCTGCTCAACAATGTGCAAAGCGCACTCCGGGCGCGCACGCGCCAGTACCAAGCGCGTGATTATCTGCGGGAAAGGGAACAAACCGCTGAAACGCTCAAGCAAGCCGACCGCCGCAAGGACGAATTTCTCGCGACCCTGGCGCATGAACTGCGAAATCCGCTTGCACCGATTCGCAACTCGCTCCAGATTCTGCGCATGACCACCGGCCGGGATTCTTCCAAGGAGCGTGTTTACGAAGTGATGGAAAGGCAGGTCAACCACCTGGTGCGCCTGGTGGACGATCTGATGGAAGTATCGCGCATTACGCGCGGAATGATCGACTTGCGCAAGGAAGAAACGGATTTGAGCGCCGTTATTCAATGCGCCATCGAAACCAGCAGGCCCATGATCGAAGCCGGCAGGCACGAACTGGCCCTTGCATTACCGCCTGAACAGGTTCCGATATACGGCGACATGGTGCGCCTTGCACAGATATTTTCAAATTTGCTTAACAACGCCGCAAAGTATACGGATGCCGGTGGAAATATCCGGGTCTCGGCGAGACGGGAAGGCAATCAGGCTGTCGTATCGGTCAAGGATAACGGCATCGGCATTCCCAAAGAAATGCTGCCTAACGTTTTCGAGCTGTTCACCCAGGGGGATCCGGCGGCCAATTATTCACAGGGCGGTTTGGGGATCGGCCTGACGCTGGTTAAAAATCTTGTCGAATTGCATGAAGGAACGGTATCGGTGCAAAGCGAAGGACCGGGCAGGGGCAGTGAGTTTACCGTGCGACTGCCGCTGGTCACCAGTAGCTTGCCCAAGTCCGTTAAGCCGGCAATGCGCCAGGAGCCGTTGAACATCCAGCGGCGTGTGCTGGTGGTCGACGATAATCAGGACGCCGCGATCAGCCTGGGCATGCTGCTTAATTTTTTAGGCGCGGAAGTCCGGATTGCCAACGACGGGCCGACCGCCCTGCAGAGCATCGAAAGTTACCGGCCCGATGCCGTGATGCTCGATATCGGCATGCCGGGAATGGACGGACTGGAGGTCGCGCGGCGGATTCGCAAACATAAGGATCTCGACGACGTCATGCTGATTGCCTTGACCGGCTGGGGGCAGGCCGAAGACCGTAAGCGCACACACGAAGCCGGTTTTGACCACCACCTGGTAAAGCCGGCGGATATCTCGGTTTTGCAATCGCTGTTGACCAAAGTCGGCGTGGACACCCGGTCCCGTCGCCTTCAATAAAAGCAGGGTGGGCACTCCCACTGATGTTTATTTTTTATTCTCATGGTGGGCGGTGCCCATCCTGCCGGGCGATCCCTCTGTTTCAACCGCTATTCTTCGTTTTAGCTGATCTTATGTTTCAGAGTGACCTATGAAAATTATTACTTCAATTGTCTTGGTGGGGATTGTCTCGATGGCTGCATCATTTCTTGCTCTTGCCGGTCAGCCTGTCAACCTGGAATGGGATGAAATGAATTTAAAACACGAAGATGTTCGGGTGTTTTTAAAAAAGGATAAAGAGTCCGGCGTGCTTAAACACTTAAAAATTCAATCTGGAAAAATCAAATTCAATATTGATAAAAGAATACTTTCTGTCGTGGTGAATCCTATAACCAGCAGGGTGGAATTGGTTTCATTCCCGCTAAATAACATTGGATCTGAGTGGGAGTATCGGTTGATGATTCCATATCTTGGAAAAAAACATGAATGGGTGGAGTGCGATGAATCCCGGCTGCGCCCCAAGTATTGGTTAGTGATTAAATTTAATGATAATGGTTGGCATGAAATCGAAGCAAGTAGAGATGAATGTGGCGAATAACAAGCCGCTCAAAAACCGACGCCGAAATCGAGGCGGTTTAGGCCGGCCGCATCTCTTATCCCCAAACATCTTGACGCTTTAACGTTTTAATGCCAGCCTCGTCGGTAAGGTGAGTTAAGCATGACCGACGCATTAAAACGTTCCACGATTTATTTCGATCCGCAGCTCCATGCCGCGCTGCGGGTGAAGGCCGCGCATTCGAACCGGACGATTTCCGATCTCGTCAACGATGCGGTCCGGGCGGCACTGGCCGGGGATCAGGAAGACCGGGCCGCTGAACCGGGGATCAGCCATGGCGCGCTGTTAAAAGACCTGAAGGCGCATGGCAAGGTATAGGGGCTCTAAAATTGTTGTCTTCTCGAGTATTTATAAGCAGGGCTGAATTCGAAGCGGCGGAATAAAATCCGGTAGGGTGGGCACGGCCCACGCGAACCAGCAGAAAACGGTCGGTGGCCATGCCCACCCAACAAGTTACCCGGAAATACCTCAAAAATAATTCCATCGGCTTGTCGATTCGGGGTTCCGCCCGGCGACTATTAAGCATCTCAACACCTTATTTAAGGATTGAATCATGAAATACCTGTGCCTGATCTGCGCGGAAACCGTGATGGAGCACATGGCGGACGCCGACGCGGCGAGCCATTTCCGGGAATATGCCGAATTCACCGGGAATATTAAAAAGAGCGGCCATTTCCTCGGCGCCAACCGGCTCAAGCCGGCCGATACGGCAACCACCGTCCGGGTGCGCGACGGCAAGCTGCTGGTGACCGATGGGCCGTTCGCCGAAACCAAGGAGCAGTTCGGCGGGTACTACCTGATCGAGGCCGCTAACCTGGACGAGGCTATCCAGGTGGCGGGAAAAATACCGGGCGCGCGCTACGGCAGCGTGGAACTGCGGCCGGTGGCGGACGACCCGCAAACACTGGCGCTGGGATTCGACGCCCCGAAAGAATGAATGGACGTTTGTCGATTTCGCGAGCTGGGAAAAATTTGACGCAAAGACGCAAAGACGCAAAGACGCAGAGGAAATATGATAAGTGGAAAACCAAGATTGTTAGCCGTACGGATAATGATTAAAAACCTCAGCGCCTTTGCGTCAGGTTTTTAAAATTTCATCAGAAGAGGAAAAATCATGTTCAAGATAATAGCCATCATTGTACTCGTGCTGATCGCTGGTGTTGTGATCGTGGCGGCGATGCAGCCGGATACGTTCCGTGTTCAACGTTCGATCGACATCAAAGCTTCGCCGGAGGCAATCTTTCCTTATCTGAACGACTTTGAAAAAGCCATGGCCTGGTCGCCGTACGAGAAAAAGGACCCGGCCATGAAACGCAGCTTCAACGGCGTGACCGGCGGCAAGGGCGCGGTGTACGAATTCGAAGGCAACAAGGAGGCCGGAGCCGGGCGCATTGAAATACTCGAGTCGGTGCCGTACGAGAAAGTGACGTTGCAACTGGATATGTTCAAGCCGATGAAAGGCAGCAATACGGTCGAGTACCTGCTAAATCCCAAAGGCGATGTTACCGAGGTGACCTGGGCGATGCACGGCCATGCACCGTTTATCTCGAAAGTGGTTTGCCTGTTCTTCAATATGGACAAAATGGTCGGAGGCGACTTTGAAAAGGGGCTGGCCGACCTGAAATCGCTGGTCGAAGCCGGCGCGGGAAGTTAAGCTTCCTGGCCGTATTCTTGCAGCTAGCCCCGGCATCAAGAAGTTAATTGATAAGGAGTGACAGTGATGGATCCGGTGGTTCACTTTGAAATGCCATATGAAAACCGCGAGAGGATGGCGAAGTTTTACCAAACGGTTTTCGGCTGGCGGATGGAGATGCTTGGCGAGGAAATGGGGGATTACGTGCTGGTAACCACCGCCAGGTCGAATGTAAAACCGGGAGCGCCGTCGGGGGCCATCGACGGCGGCTTTTTCCCCAAAAAGCCCAACTGGCCGGCCCAGTATCCCTCCGTTGTGGTTGCGGTCGATGACATTGAAAAATCGATGGAAAAAGTAACGAAGGCCGGCGGCGGACTGCTGGGCGAACCGATGGAGATCCCAGGTATAGGGCTTTATGTTTCGTTTTTCGATACGGAAGGCAACCGTGTCAGTATGCTCCAGCCGGCTTAGCAGTGATAATGTCGAATTCGGACAGCGCCAAACGATTATAGGGTAACTTAAAACCCGATTTGAAGGAGTGAAAACCCCATGGCAAGACAACTTTATGTAAACCTGCCGGTGAAGGATCTTGATAAGACGGTCGATTTCTTTACCGCGCTCGGTTTCTCATTTAACCCGCAATTCACCGACGAGACCGCGACGTGTATGATAGTGTCCGACGAGGTCTTCGTGATGCTGCTGACCGAGAAAAAGTTCAAGGCGTTCACGCCCAAACAAATCTGTGACGCCGCGAAGAACACCGAGGTGTTGCTGGCTCTGTCGGTCGACAGCCGCGAGCAGGTCGACGAGATGGTCCGCAAAGCGGTTAAAGCCGGCGGTGCGACCTACAGCGAACCGAACGACCTCGGCTTCATGTACCAGCACGGTTTTCAGGATCTGGACGGCCATATCTGGGAAGTCTTTTATATGGATCCGGCTGCCGTTCAAAAATGACTCATGGCCACGGAACCCACGGAAAAACACGGAAAGTTAAAAGCGATAATGAGATAACCTAAATGTTTTTTCTTCCGTGTCTTTCCGTGGATTCCGTGGCAAAAAATCATTGGAGTTTAATTATGAAATATTTGTTGCTGGTTTATAGTGAAGAGAAGAAGCTCGAATCGGTCGCCGACCGCGAGTGTTTTGAGAACAGTGAACTTATAAAGAAGGCCGGGCACTATATTGCCGCGGAAGCCTTGCAGCCGGTGAAGACGGCGACAACCGTGCGGGTCAGGAGTGGCAAACCGTCTGTGACCGACGGACCGTTCGCCGAGACCAAGGAACAGCTGGCCGGCTTTTACCTGGTGGAGGCGCGGGATTTGAACGAAGCGATTCAACTGGCGTCCAAGCTTCCGCCGGCGCGGGTCGGCAGTATTGAGGTAAGGCCGATCCGGGAATTACAACCATGAGGGGCAGCCGTTTTAAAGTATTAAGAAGATACAAACATAAAGTATTTGTTGAGAATCATTAAAATGACTTACGCAATCGAAACCTTCGGGCTGGTCAAGCATTTTGGCAAGACCCGCG
>DASVCP010000274.1:0-7984 GCA_036381555.1 Gammaproteobacteria bacterium | reverse complement strand
CTTCCACGCCCAGCAATGCCAGGTGCGCCTTGAGTTTGTCCGCTTCTTCGAATTGATTGAACGAGCCGGCTTGCAGAATGAATTTTTCGCCCTGCTGCAATTGCGGAGTGGGCGCCGGCGGTTCCGGTTTGGAAGGCGGGTCGTCTCCGCGCGTGGATACTTCCAGTTCGGGCACGATGACTTCCAATTCCGGCAGGATTTCATAGAAATTGAAAACCGGTTTGGGGCGGCCGCTCTGATCCTCGGCGGTCTGGCCTGTTTGTTTCCCCGGGGTTTCCGCCGAGGGCAGGTTGCGCAAATAAATCAGAAATGCGACGAACAACCCAATGGTCAGCCCTGCCAGCATATAGGCCCAGCCTGGATATTGATTAGAACTCATCGATGTTTTCCAACAGTTTGCTCAGAAGGTTGCGGATAACCTTGTCGATTACATACGCTCAGGCGCCGATACACCGATAAGGCTCAGGGCGTTTTGCAATACCTGCCGGCAGGCTTCGGCGAGACACAGACGCGCATTGCGCAGTGCGGCGTCATCCTCGATCAAAAACTGGTGGGCATTGTAATAGCTGTGGAACTGGTTGGCCAAACCGCGCATGTAATAGGTTAACTGGTGCGGTTCTTCGCTCAACGCCGCCTGTTCGAGTATTTCCGGGTAGCGGTTGAGCGTCTTGATCAGTTCGGATTCATGGGACTCGGTCAGCTTGTTCAGGTTTTCCAACCCTTCGGAGCGATCGTGGGACCAACCCTTTTCCGCCAGTTGGCGGAACACACTGGCGACGCGCGCGTGTGCGTACTGCACGTAATATACCGGGTTTTCGTCGCTTTGTTTGAGAGCCAGATCGATATCGAAGACGAACTCAGAATCTGCCCGCCGTGAAATCAGAAAGAAACGCACGGCGTCGCGGCCAACCCAGTCGATGAGATCTCGCACGGTGACATATGAGCCCGCGCGTTTGGCGATTTTCACTTCTTCACCGTTCCGCATTACCTTGACCATGCTATGCAGGACATAGTCAGGGTATCCTTCGGGGATGCCGACATCCAACGCCTGCAAGCCGGCACGCACGCGGGCGATGGTGCCGTGGTGATCGGTGCCCTGTATATTGACGGCCTGGGTGAATCCCCGCCGCCATTTGGTGAGATGATAGGCCACGTCGGGAACAAAATATGTGTAGGTCCCATCCGATTTACGCATGACGCGATCCTTGTCGTCGCCGTAGTCGGTGGTGCGCAGCCACAGCGCGCCCTCATGTTCATAGGTTTTGCCGCTGTCGATCAACGCCTGCACGACTTCATCAACCTTACCGTCCTGGTAGAGGCTCGATTCCAGGTAATACACGTCGAACTTGACGCCAAAAGTTTGCAGATCGATGTCCTGTTCGTTGCGCAGATACGTGACCGCGAATTTGCGGATCGCGTTCAGATCGTTCACGTCGCCGCTGGCGGTGACCGGCTCTGCATCCATCGCGCCCACGGTTTTCCCCGTCATGAAATCGCTGGCGATGTCCTGAATGTATTCGCCGTTGTATGCCTGCTCCGGCCAGCCGGGATCGCCGGGCTTCAGGCCGCGCGCCCTCGCCTGCACGGAGAGCGCCAGGTTGTCGATCTGCACACCGGCGTCGTTGTAGTAGAACTCTCGGGTGATGGCATAGCCTTGCGATTCAAGTAGCGCGGCCAGGGCATCGCCCAGTGCCGCCTGGCGGCCGTGGCCGACGTGCAACGGGCCGGTGGGATTGGCGGATACGAACTCGAGCAGAATTTTCTGGCCGTCGCCCCGCTGACTCCTGCCGAATGTTTCTTTCTTGCTTAGAATTTTTTCGATGACGCGGCTACCGGCCGTATCGGCGAGGAAAAAATTGATAAAACCCGGGCCGGCAATTTCGACTTTACGAATCAGCGGCGAACGGGGAAGGGCGGCGACGATCGCTTCGGCCACTTGCCGGGGATTGCGGCGTAACGGCTTGGCCAGGATCAGCGGCAGATTGGTGGCGAAATCCCCGTGCTCGGGGGTTTTGGTATGCGTGACCTGGATACTGATCGTTGAATCCTCGGCCAGCACGCCTTCGGTTTGCAAAGCGGAAACCGCCAGTCGGATCAGTTGTTCTATCGTGGATTTCAAACGTAAAAAGGGGTCATGGTAAACGAGCGCGAATTGTAACACGGTTGACAGTCGGGGACGGGATAGAGCTGTGAGAGTTGAATGATGTTTGCAAAAAAGTGCCGCGGTGACAGTTCTCTGAGGGGAGGGGGGTGAACTGTCGTACCGCGACAAGAAGTGCAAGCCCGGACACCAGTGTTGCACGTTCCCTGGTTATGTCATCTCTCCATGGCGATCCTTGCCGGCAGGTCATTCCATGAAACCTCGGGTGACTCCGACCTCATTCCCTGGTCCACCCGGTACAAAAACGACAGTCCGCTGTCTTCTCAAGTACCGCGCAATAATCGATGATTCCACCGGTTGCAACAATCAGCCATTAGTATGAGATAGGCGTGAAGGCTTTGTGGCTGTTGGGGCGCAGATCCGCCCGTATCCCTTATTAAGAATTGATGATCTAAGTGTTTGATTTACATGCAGCAGGATGAGCCAGCTACGCGTTATCCGCAGTGGAAAAGGATTGAGGTTGAATAGTTTCGACATCCTGGCATGGCTCGAAATGGCCTGAAAATGGTCCGCATTCAGCGTTTGACAGGACTTTTCCTCAGCAAAAAGTATTAGAGCCGGGCCCGCTTTCTGTAAAATGCGGTACACAAAGGGGGTATACCTTAGGGTGGGATACATATGAAAATACTGATCGTCGAGGATCACCAGCTGTTTGTCGAAGGATTGCGGATAATTTTGTCAAGCATCGCGGACGAGCCGCAAATATTCTGCGCCAACAATGCCCAGCAGGCGTTGGATATATTGACCGAAACACCCGATATTGGCCTGATCCTGATGGATATCGGCCTGCCGGATATTAACGGCCGCGCCCTGCTGAAAATTTTTCGCGCTCAGGGTTACGAGCAGCCCTTGCTGGTGGTTTCCGGTTCGGAAAGCATCCAGCTTGCCCGCGAAATGATGGATGCGGGCGCGCAGGGATACGTTATGAAGGCCAGCCCGCTGGTCGAGCTGCACAAAGCGATCGAGACCGTTTTGGGCGGCGACAATTATTTGCCCGAAGACTGGAAAAGCATGCTGGGCGATGAGAAAGGCAACGCCAAGAGCATTGCCAAGCACCTGAAGGTTACCGATCGGCAGCTCGACGTGCTGTATCTGCTTGCCCAGGGGCACCCGAACAAGATCATCGCCGACTGGTTGGGTGTAACCGAGCACACCATCAAAACCCATATTCAGGCCTTGTTCGATGTGCTGAACGTGCACAACCGGACCGCCTGCATCCGCGAAGCCGAACGGCTGGGGTTGCTGGATCAGTAACGGCGATAGACGGAGCCGGCCGGGTCTGCTGGTTTGCCTAGGCGGTGTCGGTCAGCGCGTTCTGCAGGGCGTGGTACAGCGCACTGGGTTTAATGGGTTTGTGCATCAGCAAATGGCCGCTGGCTTCCGCTTCCCGGATTCGTTCCGGCGCGGTATCGCCGGTCATGATGATCGCGGGGATGGTATCGTTCAAGGCGGCACGTATCGCGTCGATGACGGCGGTGCCGGTTTCCTGGTCACGCAGCCGGTAGTCGCAGATTATCAGCTTCGGTTTCAGCTCCGGATTCTCCGTCAGCAGTTGCAGCGCCTCTCCGGATGACCCCGCCGTCAGCACCTGGCATTGCCAGGATTGCAATACCGCGCGCATCGCGTTGAGAATCTCCATTTCATCGTCGACCACCAGCACGGTGTGGTTTCCAAATCCCGATTCCAGAGTCGCTTTACGGCTGGGTTCACCGATAAACTGGGTTTTGGCGAGCGGCACCCGGATCTTGAAGACCGAGCCCTGGCCCGGTGTGGATTCCACGGTGAGAGTATGTTTGAGCAACTCGCACAACCGTTGGCAAATGGCCAGGCCCAGGCCCAAACCTTTGCTGCGATCGCGTTCCGGATTCTCAAGCTGGTAGAACTCGTTGAAAATATTTTGAATTTCACTCTTGGGAATGCCCACGCCGGTATCCCAGACTTCAATGCTGACGTGGTTCCTGCGCTTGCGGCATGCAACCAGGATGCCTCCCTTACGGGTGTAACGGAAGGCGTTGCTGACCAGGTTGCGGATAATATTGGTCAACAGCACGGGGTCGGAATGCACCGCGAAATCACAGTCCCGTACCCTGAAATTGATATTGGTTTGTCCCTCCGGTTTGTAGAATTCGTTGCTGATTTTTTGCAGGATCGGTCGGAGCTTTATATCGGCTTCGTTGACTTTCACCACCCGCGCATCCAGTTTTGAGATATCCAGCAGCGATGACAGCAACTCGTCGATGGATTCGATGGATTTGCTGAGGTTGTTCATCAGCATCTGCGCTTTTGGCGAATTCACCTCGTATCGCAACGCTTCGGCGAACAGGGCCAGCGAGTGCACGGGTTGGCGCAGGTCGTGACTGGCCGAGGCCAGGAACTGGGTTTTCGACTGGTTGGCCTGTTCGGCCTTGGTTTTCTGGTTGCGGAGTTTTTCGATCAGATCCAGGTTTTCCAGCCGCAGCCGTACGGCTTCGGTAAAGTGCTTGTGGGAGGTTGAGCCGACTCTCAGCAGAATGCCGGCGAACAAAATGGTCATGAGACTCAGTGCAATCCATTCGGGAGTGCCTTTTATCAACATGGTGACCATCAACGTGAGCAGCGGCGGCAGCACGAATGCGTGAAACGCGGGTAACCATGAACTGGTCAGGTTCAGGGCGCCGGCGGTCATGCCCAGCACGGTAATGATAATGAAGGTCTGGTGGGTCAGTGAGTCGGGTACGTGGAAAATGAAAATCGCCGCGCTCCAGACGAGGCCGGAGACCAGGGCGGTTACTGTGAAATAGGCGCCCCAGCGACGGACTTCGCGGTCGATAGGCTGCAGATGTTTGTATATGAATTGCAATACCAGCCGCATTACCGGAACGGAGGAGGCTGCCAGCGCCCACAGCAGCAATGGCAAGGGGGCGACGAACTCCCAAAATACTCCGATCAAAAGTGCCGGAATGAAAACGACGCTAAAGATGAGCAGTCCCATGTTGCCGTACAGGAAGCGAACCGCCTCACCGGCAACCTGTTCTTCCAAATGGGGTTCCCAAAACAGATATTTGAGTTTTTTCAGCAGGACAGACATCGTTGCAACTGCGTGTAGTTACGTAGGAAAAAGTTAACCGTCTATTAAAGCCTTTTTTGGCGACCAGCGCCTCATACTTTAGTATGAGACAAAACGGGACAACGGGTTGGCGGACCGTTAAATGCAGGCGCCAGGTCGGGATTAGAACATTTCAACTGGATCGACGTCGACAGACCAGCGCACTTTTCTATGTTCGGGTGTTTGCCGGGCAAGCTCATGAACATGCCGCAGCAGATTATGCAACGCTTTCCGATCCTCGGCCTGCAGCAGCAGTTGCGCGCGATAGCGGCCGGCACGGCGCTCCATGGGGGCGGGGGCGGGTCCCCATCGCTCGACACCCTGCGAAGAACGGGCAAGGGCGTCGTTGAGTTTTCGCAAAAACAGCAGCGCACTGTCCGGACTGACCGCCTCGGCGCGAATCAACGCGAGCTTGGTGTAGGGCGGTAATCGCGCCGCCTCGCGTTCTTTCAGCGCGGCCCGGGCAAAGGCGGAATAGCTCTGCCTGATCAGCCGTTGCAAAAGAGGGTGCTCCGGTTGGTGCGTTTCCAGAATCACTTCACCGGGCCGCTCGCCCCGGCCCGCCCGTCCGGCAACCTGAATCACCAGTTGCGCCATATATTCCGGTCCACGGAAGTCGGCGCTGAACAGGCCATGGTCCACCCCGAGTATCCCCACCAGCGTGACGCCGGGGAAATGATGTCCCTTGGCCAGCATCTGCGTACCGATCAAAATCCGCGCCCTGCCGGATCTGGCTTTTTGCAGGCTCTTTTCCAGTTCGCCTTTGCGGCGGGTGGCATCCCGGTCGATTCTGACGATCTCCTCATGCGGGAAGCGGAGTTGCAGAAAATCCTCCAGGCGTTCCGTGCCGCTGCCCAACGTGTGCAGGGATTCGGCCCTGCAATCGGGACAGGCCTGTTCCGCTCTGCGTTCGGCGCCGCAGTGGTGGCAGCGGAGGCGCCGATCGTGCTGATGCCAGGTCATGTGAGCATCGCATCGCTCGCAACGGGCGGTCCAACCGCAATCGAAGCACATCATCACCGGCGCATAGCCGCGGCGGTTGAGAAAGATAATTACCTGGCTGCCTTGCGACAGGTGCTGTTGCATGCGCTCCAGCAACTGCCGGGTGACGGGTTGATCGGCGGGTGTTTGCCGGGCGTCCACCACCGCCAGGCGCGGCAACGTTGCGCCGCCGGCGCGTTGTTCCAGAATCAGGCTTCCGTAGCGGCCGGTCAGGGCGTTATACAAGCTTTCCAATGAGGGTGTGGCCGAGCCCAGCACCACCGGAATATTCAGGCGTTGCCCTCGCCAGACGGCCAGGTCGCGTGCATGATAACGGAAACCGTCCTGCTGTTTGAGCGAACCGTCGTGCTCCTCGTCCACAATGATCAGCCCCGGGTCGCTTAGTGGCATAAACACGGCCGAGCGGGTGCCCACAATGACCTGTGCGTCACCTTGCCCGGCATTGAGCCAGATCGCCAACCGTTGCTGGTCGGACAGTCCCGAGTGCACCTCGGAAATCTTACCGGATAGCCGGGCGCGAAAACGCGCCAGCAGTTGCGGTGTCAAGCCGATCTCCGGCACCAGTACCAGGACCTGTTTGCCTTGTGCCAGCACCTGTTCGATCAGTCGCAAATAAATCTCGGTTTTGCCGCTGCCGGTGATGCCGTCAAGCAGCCAGACTTTGAACTCATCGAAATGCCGGCTGACCGCCTCGACTGCCTGCTGCTGGGAGGGGTTAAGCGCGGGACCGGTACTCGGCGTGGCCGCGCGAGACCGGCTTTCCAGGCTTGCCGCCGGCAGGCATTCCACCAGGCCTTTTTGTTGTAAGGCATTGACCGCCTGGCGCCAGTCGCCGTGATGTTCTTTCAGTTGGGTGGCGGACAGACCTTCAGGGTGCAATCGCAACAGATTCAACATCGCTTGCTGGCGTGGGGCGCGCGTTAACGCGGACGGTTCCAGGGTCATGCCGTGGGAGGATAGTCGCCAGATCAGCACGGGATCCTGTTTCGCCGGCTTGCCTTGCCGCAGCAATGTCGGCAGCATGACGTTGAATACCTCTCCGACCGGATGATGGTAATAAACGCTGGCCCATTGTCCCAATGCCATGAGTTCCGGTGAAAGGCACGGTGTATGTTCTACAACAGCCTTGATAGGTTTGAGTCTGGCGGGTTCGATCGTGGAGTGTTGCCGCTCCTCGATGAGAATTCCGATTTTGTCGTTACGGCCGAAGGGTACGCGAATGCGGCAACCCGGTTGAAGTTGGACGGGCGTATCCGGGGTGGCAAGGTAATCGAAGCCTTTATTCAGAGGCGTTGGCACCGCGACATGAAGAATGCGCGCCGTCATGGTTGACTGATCTGGCATCGGCGTACTGTAACATTCCGGGATGCAGCCCGTACTGCCCGGGCTCGTTTCAGTGCAGGGGATCCAATCATAGCCTAAAAATGGAATTTCTTGCGGCCGTGCCTTTCAAGTTAGAAGATCTAATTGATGTTGATTCTACCTTCAAATTCATAACTGATTGTCGTGACTGGAGAAATGGCCTTATCCACAGTATCTGTGGATAAGTTTGTGGATACCGCGGGAATTTGGGGCAAAAAATACCGGCCGCATTACAAATTTGTTAAATTGGTCAAAAAATGACCAATGAATAAATGCATATTAAAATCAATAAGTTAGATGTTTTTGCAGGTACGGGCATCGCTCTGTCAACCGTCCCCCGTCACAGTTTGGGGGATATCGCCTGCCTTGTGTAT
>DASVCP010000273.1:0-3136 GCA_036381555.1 Gammaproteobacteria bacterium | reverse complement strand
ACCGATTAACTTAAGCTGACCATCCGCAGCGCGCAACAACACATTTGAAAGAACCGGCATGGTCTGTTTTTTTTCAACAGCGCCGATCACCAGTTGCAAAGGTCCCAGCAGACTTTCCCGTGTAAAACTGAATTTCATGGCAATACTCTATAATTGTTAAGTTATTAAGATTTATTTCTATTGTTATTAATTAAGAACCCCGTTTTCTGTTGAAAACTCGATTTAACATTTAAAAAACAATGACTTATGAAATAACAGGTTATTGGTAACCGTCCAGAATTCTTTCAGCATATTGTGCGTGAACTGTGGATAATTTCCGACCCTCATGTGCAGGCGGCTTATTCCACATGTTATGCACAGGCTAGGAACTGAGTATACGCAATAAATTTTCATAATCTTCGTTGATTCGGTATTCACTTTCACGCAGTTCAACCACTTTTCTGCACGCGTGGAGCGCAGTTGTATGATCCCGTCCTCCGAAGGCGTCGCCGATTTCCGGCAGGCTGTGGTTGGTAAGCTCTTTAGCCAAACTCATGGCGATTTGCCGGGGACGGGTGATAGAACGGCTCCGGCGATTGGACAGCAAGTCTGCAACACGGATCTTGTAGTAATCGGCCACCGTCTTCTGAATATTTTCGATGGTGATCATCTTGTCGTGTAAGGCAATCAGGTCGCGCAGGGCTTCGCGGGCGAAATCCAGCGTGATAGGCCTGCCGGTGAAATGCGAGTTGGCGATAACTCGGCGCATCGCGCCTTCCAGTTCACGGACGTTGGAGCGTATCCGTTTTGCAATAAAAAATGCCACTTCGCTGGGCATGCTTGCCCCGGCTTGTTCCGCCTTGCTTTGCAGGATGGCCACGCGGGTTTCCAGTTCGGGAGGTTCGATGGCGACCGTAAGGCCCCAGCCGAACCGGGACTTTAACCGCTCTTCCAGGCCGTCGATTTCCTTGGGAAACCGGTCGCAAGTGAGGATGACCTGCTGCTGGCCTTCGAGTAAAGCGTTGAACGTGTGGAAGAATTCTTCCTGCGAGCGCTCTTTTCCGGCAAAAAACTGGATATCGTCGATCATGAGCGCATCGACGGAGCGGTAAAGGCGTTTGAATTCGTTTATAGCATTGTGTTGCAGTGCTTTTACCATATCGCCGACGAAACGTTCGGAATGCAGGTAAGCGATACGTGCGCCGGGGTTATTGGCCAGCATGGCATTGCCGATAGCATGCATCAAGTGGGTTTTGCCCAGACCGACGCCGCCATATATAAACAGGGGATTGTAAGCACCCCCGAGATTGGTGGCCACCTGCATGGAGGCCGCTTTGGCGAGCTGATTTGATTTACCTTCAACAAAATTGTCGAACGTGGAATTGGGGTTCAGGTTATTACTGATCGGTGGAAGATCCGGTTCCACCGCAGTCGGAACCGCGGTCAGGTTGGATTTCGGCAGAGGAGATACGGTCGGTGCAGACGTGACATTGTTGTGGCTGCCGATCTCGATGATGACGTTATTAGCTTCGAGGCTTTGCAGCTGTACGACAACCTGGTTGATGCGGTCAAAGAAATTGTCTTTTACCCAGTCCAGCACATAGCGATTGGGGGCAAGCAGCCGCAGGGTGCCGTTGTCAACACGAGCCTGCAGAGGCCGAATCCAGGTATTCAGCTGCTGCTCTGACAGCTCGCCTTCTAATTTTTCAAGGCAACGAGACCATAGAGTCGCGGACAAGCGTGCACTCCCAATGGATAATTTTAGGGTTGGATAAAATCTGCCGAGGACTGATAAGTCTAAACCTGTTGAGCCGGGTTATCCACACCCAATCTCAGGAAATTTTATTTACTTCACCCCCGGGGCCGGTTGACAATCCGGGGCTTTCTAAAGTATGTTCCGCGATCTTTTTACAGCCGGCCCGCAATTTGGGCCCGCATACGTAAACCGCTGCAAGTTTAAGGTTCCGGATATGAAAAGAACGTATCAGCCCAGCAATCTGAAACGCAAACGCACGCATGGGTTTCGTGCCCGAATGAAAACCCGCGGCGGCAAGGCCGTGTTGAAGGCGCGCCGTGCCAAGGGTCGTGCCCGGCTTTGTGTCTGAGCATGATTTCCAGCGGCATCCGGCAACTATGCCGTGAATGCGGGATTTCCGAAGCAGGTTCGACTGACCGACGCGAAAGATTTCAGGCAGGTATTTGCCGGGGCGAAACGGATTGCCGGCGCTCATCTGGTTTTACTCTATCGGTGCAATGAATTGGACTTTTCCAGGCTTGGACTGGCCATTTCAAAAAAACACCTGAAAACAGCGGTTAAACGTAATTCCGCCAAACGACTCGTCAGAGAGTATTTTCGTCTTCATCAAGATGAAATCAAAGGCTTGGATATTATCGTGCTTTCCAGGGCCGGGCTCGAATCGGCGTGCAAAGAAGAGATAAGACAGGCTCTGGAGCGATTGTGGTGGAAATTAAACAAGCAATGCGCGACATAGCGGTGAAAGCCATCAAAGGTTATCAGTATGCGATCAGCCCGTTTATGGGGAATCACTGCCGTTTTTCGCCTTCCTGTTCAAATTATGCCCTTGAAGCCATACAGATCCACGGGTTAGCCAAGGGTTCTCTGCTTGGCATCAAACGCATCGGCAGATGCCATCCCTGGCATCCAGGGGGATACGACCCTGTTCCCGGACCCGACCAAGACCCAATAAATTCCTGAACCCGCCGACATGGACACCAGACTTTTTGCTTATATAGCGCTTATTTTTCTGGGGCTTTTGATTTATGACGCCTGGGTGGAAGATTACCGCCCGAAGCCGGCGCCACCGGCGAAAGTGAGCACTGAACCGCAAACTTCTCAACAAGATATTCCCCAGTTCTCGCCGGAATCACAGATGTCTCCCGGCGGGCAAACGGATGTTCCCGCGCCGGACCCCACTTCAGAGTCGGCAGCGTCTTCCCAGCCCGCGAAACAAACCATAAAAGTTGAAACGGATGTACTGTCACTGGAAATCGATCTTCAAGGCGGCACGGTCGTTCGGGCGGAGTTACCCGGCTATCCGGTTGACATTCAGCATCCCGATCAGCCGGTCAGGTTGCTGGCCGTCAATGATCGATTCTACGTGGCGCAATCGGGATTGCTCGCTTCCAAAGAGGCGCG
>DASVCP010000272.1:0-10222 GCA_036381555.1 Gammaproteobacteria bacterium | reverse complement strand
AGAGAAATGGGGATGCTACGTAGTGTCCCTTTTTTCCACATCGTGGCGCGGCTTATGCATCAGGTCTCGTATGCCACCCGTTAAAGAGCCTACAGCGATGAACATTCAATCCACATTGAGTCTGCGCACCGGCGCGAGAATACCGCTGTTCGGATTGGGCACGTGGGAGCTGACCGATGACACGGCGGGAGCGGTTGCCTACGCTTTGGAGCTCGGCTATCGGATGATTGATACTGCGTGCGATTATGGTTCGCAGCCTGGTATTGGCGTAGCAATTCGCCGCGGCATCGTCGATCGTGTTGACCTGTATATTGTCGCGAAAGTCGAGGAGACGGACGATGCGTATGAGGCGACGCGCGAGTACCTCGGTGAGATTGGCATCGAATACGCCGATCTCGTGTTGATCCATCGTCCGCCGGAAGAGGGCGTGGGCGTGCCGTTGTGGCGAGGACTGCAGCGGGCACGCAAGGAACAGCTCACGCGTGACATTGGCGTGAGCAACTACTCGATCGAGCAGATGGAGGAGCTGGAGCGCGAGAGTGGCGAGTTGCCGGTCGTGAATCAGATCGAATGGACACCGTTCGGCCACAGTGAACGCATGCTGGCGTTCTGCCAGCGGCGCGGCGTGCTGATTCAGGCGTACAGCCCGCTCACGCGAGCCGAGCGGCTCGAGGATCCGAAGCTGCTCGCGATCGCAAGACGTTGCGGCAAGACTCCCGCGCAGGTGCTGATCAGATGGAATCTCCAGTGCGGCACCGTTCCGCTGCCGAAAGCGAACCGCAAGGAGCACCTGCTGGAGAACATCGACGTGTTCGATTTCGAGCTGGCCGGCGCGGACATGAGCGCGTTGAACGATCTGAACGAGCGCTATTCGGCACTGGGTTCGTTACTTTACGAATAGAGGGGCATTGCCCGGGGTCGGGCCAGGTAATCAAAGGGTCAGACGATTCCTTAGCTGCCTGGGTCGGTCCGGCGGAATCGGCCTTAAGCCATCGATTTGCACGTCAGGTAAACGTCTGATTTGTGTGCTTGAAAGGGTTTTTTAAAGGTTCAGCGGCCGATGTCAGCCCGCAAGGCAGCCTTCCCCGGCTGAGCTTATCGTTATATTTACCAAGTTGACATGCACTACAATGTAATTATACTTGTCGGATGTCGTCTCTCAGATTTGAGTGGGATAAAGCCAAGTCCCTAAAAAATAAGAAAAAGCATGGGATCAGCTTTGAAGAAGCGAAATCGGTGTTTTATGACGAAAACGCTCTCATTATCGCTGATCCGGATCATTCCGATGAGGAGGACAGATTTATCCTGCTCGGCATGAGCACCGCTTTACGCATACTCGTGGTGTGTCACTGCTACAGAGGAGAAGACGAAACAATCCGCATTATTTCTGCTCGCCAAGCAGATAAGCGGGAGGTTAAGAGCTATAGTAAAAGGTGATGTATCATGCGTGAACACTATGATTTTTCCAAGGCAAAACGAAATCCGTATGCAAATCGACTAAAGAAACAAATTACTATCCGGGTCGATGAAAACGCGATAGATTATTTCAAGCAGCTTTCGGAAGAAATTGGCGTGCCCTATCAAAGCTTAATAAATCTTTATCTTAGGGACTGTGCTGAAACTCATAGAAAGCTAAAGTTAAAATGGCAATGAAATGTAACACGTGCAATTCACGTGAGGAGCATGATTGCAACGTCGTAATGTAAGAAAGACTCATAGCGAGCATTTGCGTGATCCCGCGGTTGCCGCGGAATATCTGAATGCTGCGTTGGAAGATGGCGATCCAAGCGTTGTGCTGATGGCATTGCGCAACATCGCCGAAGCACAGGAAGGCGGTATTGCCGGTGTCGCGGAACGTGCTGATAATTTAAATGGTTGTACGTAAAAATATGAAAATACCGGAACAAAACAGGCATTGGAAAATAGAGGTCGAAGAATCTCTTGATTTGGCTGGAAAGCGTGAGAGAGGGCTTGGATATAAAGTATCTGTATACGTATGCGATTGATTACATTGTGAAGAATCGGGGAATTGACGATGAGGATGTGATTTTGGAAATCAAGGAAGATATTGAGCAAAGAGTTAAGGAAGATTGGGGGTGGATCCAAATTCGCAGCTAAATCATAAATTTTATTTTGTCAGCGCATATTTATTTGGCCATGTGCCCGTGGGATTGCTCGAAGAAAAGGCGGGAGACCGGATCATGGATTATTTAAACGAAAATATGGAATTGTTTCATCCGGATTATGAGGGAATGTAAATTAAAGGAGGAGCTATCGGTGGCGTTCTTTTTTTAATTTTTGCTCCTCCCTCCTACTCGTTAACCTTCCCAACCACCTTAACCGCCCAATCACGCTCTGCTGTTTTACCGCCACCGGGACACGCGTCAATAACAACCTCGCCACCAACGTTGGCGCTGATCGTCCGGGGCTCGAGCCATTCACCCGTTCGCGGGTTGAACCAGGTCAACCGATAGCGGGCATCGGCATTGAAGCCTTTCAGCGTCGGCGCCACCGCGCTGTTTTCAAAATAAAGCAGCGCAAAGTCTTTCCCGGCCGTGCGCAACATATAGGACCAGCCGTCCAGGCCGTCTTCCGGGGCGCCCGGCGCCTTGCGGGGAATGATATCGCCGCTGGCCGGCATCAACTGCCGGTAGCGCGCGCCTTCTGAAAGCACAAACGCTTTCAGATGACGCATGTACTCCGCGGATTCATAGCGCAGGGCTTCCCAGACGTGCGGGCGTGCGCCTGCCGGTTCGCCGGTGGTGGTAATGTCATAGGCGGCCGTGCCGTGTACATGCCCTGCGAGGCCGCCGGACAGCACCGAGCCGTACATTTGTGCGCGGGCAAAATAGTTGTCGCGCGCCGAGTTGGCCGGCGGCTCTTCGCCGGCGGGTTTATTGATCTCGTGCAGCCAGCCGGTGTAGTAGGGCTCAAAGTTGATGGTCGGCTTGGGCGGATTTTCCAGGAAGAACTGCGTTTCAATGTTTTCACTGACGCGGTGGTCGCGCGGCTTGTTGCCCACGCTGTGCATATCCAGCCAGGGGACGTCATCACCGTGCCCCAACGTGGTATGAGTGGCGCGATCGATCAGCACGGTGCGTATCTGGCCGAAGGGCGGCGGGCCGTATTGGTTCAGGTGGTAAGTGAGCGCTTCGTTGAACTGTTCGGCGGTCAGGCTGAAATCCTTCGGCACCCAATCCAGATGAATGCCGCTGAAGACAAAATTCCAGCCGCCGTAGCGGGAAATCAGGTACTGCACATAGCGCGAGAAGGTTTCGTTGAAGTCGTGGTAAGCATGCCACGACGGCCCGACGTCGCGGCGCACGGTTTCCAGCAGCGGCACGAAACCCACTGCCGATAAATACGCCATCTTGTTGTCCAGGCTGCGGAAATAGGCCGGATTGATCCGGGTGAAATCGGAAACGCCGGGGTGCTCGTCGGACAGGGCGAAAGGCAGGTTGCCGTATTCGTCGCGCATGTTCTTGGCGGTATAGGTGCCCCAGTAACTGAGCCCGCCGGAGGCATCGGTACCTTTTCCCGCGGCCACGTCGTAGCCGAATTTTTCCCAGGCGTTGCGCACGAAAATCCCGTTTTCGTCGGCGTAGGTGCTGGGGTTGAGGTCCGCTTCCCAGTTGGGAAAGGCGGCGATCATGCTGACGGAGTTAAAGCCCTGGTTCCTGCGCCAGTTAACGGCATCTTCGAAGCCGATCCCGGGGCCGGGCAGGTAGCCGTCATGGGTGGGCGCGTTGCGATAGGGCAGTCGCCAGGTACTGCCCGCCAGCCAGGTATCACCCAGCATAAAAAAGGGCGTACCGTCGGCGTATTGCAAGGCATGACCGTTGGGTGATACTTCCACAAATCCCCGCCGGTTGGGGTTATCCCGTTTTTCCTGCTCCGTCCAGCCGCGCGCCACAAACTCGCCGCGATGACCGTTGAGGCCGTCATCATCGGCATGATTGGACGCGCTACGCCAGGACCACCGGCCCGGCGCGGTGGCGACGATGCGGTAGACAAAGCGTTTGCCGCCGTCCCAAAAGCCGTAAACACGTTTATTGGAACCCGGGCCGCTCAACTCCAGCCAGGCATCCACTTCCATATAGGGGTTACGGTAAGACTTGTCGGCATGCAGCACGATTTCCTGCATCTGCCAGGCGCGCACCTGCGCCTCGTTGCCGTTATTATCGCTCGTGGCGCAGCCGGCCAACCAGGCGCCCAACAGGCATACACAAAAAAGAGATGACCACCATCGTTTCATATCGCCCCCCTGATGTCTGTCAGCGTTCCGATACTAGCAGAAGGCGTCATAAATTTATATTGAGGTCAATTTTAACTTGCCGATTTATGATCAGCCTAATTTTCTAAGTTTTACCGCGTCATCTTTGAGCAATAGCCCTCGCTTAAACTGTGCGGGAGTCTGACCAGTCTTTTCTTTAAACACTCGATAGAATGTATTTCGATTGTTAAAGCCTGATCGGTAGGCAATATCGTACATGGTGAAATTGCTGTCTTCCTGCCTGAGTAACGATATCGATTCCAGATAGCGCAAGTTGTTCATGTAGTCATAAAAGCTGGATTGATTGTGGACATTAAGGAGTTCCGATAGCTGGTTTCGGGTTACGCCCAGCAGGGATGCGAGTTTTGCCAGGGAAATCGTTTCATCCATGTGAGGTTTATGCGTGGCAATCAGTTTTTTCAGTTTGGCATCCAATTCCGCAGCCGCTTCATGGGAGAGTTCGATGCTCCTCGGAGTTGTGTCGTGATCCCCCGGGAGTGTTTCTTCCGGCGAGCGGAGTTTGAACGCTTCAGGCTGGTAAAGAATGAAAAGCGCTATCGTGCATATATAAATTCCCGCGCTGCTGGCGATGAGTCCGATAACGGCCGCTCCGGGGATAAGCCCAAGTATATATCGGGATACAATGACGATATCGATAAGCGTCAGAGCGGTCAACCCCCCAACAAGGTACAGCAGCCAATAATAGGCGCAGCCTTTGTGCCCGGTAAAAAGGGTTTGATACCGTTTTTGGAACCTTAGTAAATCGTAGGCAGCGTAGCCGCAATAAATCAACACCTGCAGAAATAACAGATACGTGAGCAGAATATAGGCGTTACGATCTTCGATAAAATGCAGGTTTCGTTCAAGATTTACCAGAAGGAACGGTAATGAATGCAGCATGTATTGAGCCGGCGTTACGGGTTGCAGGCGGGCAAAACGTAGAAGAATAACGATCAGGGGCCCGTAGATCCATGTCAGCGATTGAGTGAGGCTGTTCAGCCATGCAACCGTATTCCCGGCGATGCTTTGTATATAAGCGTTTAGTGGCGAGCAGGCAAGCAGGAAAACAAAAAGGGCTGTGCAGTAATTGATTCTTTTTTCGCCACTTTTCGATGCGACCAGGGTCAGGCTGGTCCACAATCCCAACGTGAACGAAACGAGATATATTGCCCTTAACAATTCAGTCATGTCGGGTTCCTGTTGCCACTAAACGCCAGAAGGGCTTTCAGTTTGTCTCGAAAGTTGTGAAAGATCCGGAGAATAATATCAGGCCGTTACCGAAATCCTGATACCAGGTGCCCGAACGCGGAGTTTCATAAGTGTATACCATGGTAAACGGCAGGGTGAAAAAATCCGTGACCTGAATGGTTTTTTCAACGGCGACATTGGGCGCGATTCTCCGGTAACTATAGGTTCCGTGGTGGTTAATCGTTCCCGGTCCGAAACCCAGTCCCGTGTAGGTTCCATCCTGCTTGTAGGATTGCAATACAACTCCCTGTTTTGGGTATGCTTCCGGGGGTAAGTCGCTGACCGTGTTAAGAATACTCAGGGCGACGGTAATGCCGTGATGGTTTTCCGGTGCGATTATTTCAACCCCGGATTGGTCGATGGGGCTCAGGTCGAAACGCCCCGAAAGCCTCGTAAGCCCGCTATCCGCAGTGCGATCCCAGGTGCCCGCGGCGGGTGTTTCGAAATGATAGATGGTCCTTGTGATTTCCCCGGTGACGGCATCGAATAACGTCTCGCTTGAGGACTTTTTGGACTTGCGGCGGTAGGAGTAGGTACCCGCGCCAGCCTGCTCGACGTCATTGCCGAAGGTTTCGGCAGTAAACGTTCCCCCGGGGGCATATGTCTGTACGATGGCGCCTTTAATGGGGGATGCGCCTTGTTGCTCTGAATTGAAGGATTCAATTTTCAGTACCATCTTTTTGTTTGCCAGTGACGGGGGAACGTCGAATTTGTCATGACACGGATCTCCTTGCCGGTGAAGGGGATGACCGTGCTCCCCGGCATGACTGAGTGTACAAACCAGCAGCAAAGAGGCGGCCCAGAGTTGAGCAAGGCGGTATGGGATAGACCGGGATTGTGTGTTCATAGTTGTGCTCCTGTGAGTAAACGTCTTCCTGCAAGTGCAGGGCAGGTGTAGGATGCGCTTGACTATCGCCAGGATTGTGTATTTGTATCTAAAATGACAAAAGGCGCCGGCGGCCGACACCTGATGGATTTACATTTACGTGAAGCGCGATGGGGCTTATGAATTCCTGACTTTGCGCAGGCCTCCGGCCAGCGGGATATTTTTAACGACGTATCGGCAAGCGCCGCAATTTTGAGATGGGTTCTAAAAGCATTAATAGAGGTGAACATGAGTATTTTTTGTGAAACACATAGCTCGTTGCGTCACGTAAAGCGCCGCCTTGAGTTTCGGAAGGTGATCATGGTTGTAACCACCGCGCTTGCACTTGTTGCGCAAGCTGCGGTCGCACAGTCGCCGCCCCTTTTCGACTCTCACGTCCATCTGCATAAGGGTGAAGACTCGCTACGAGCGTATGAGGAGCAGCTAAAGGAGGGGCGGCTGCAGGTGTCCGGCATCGGAGCCATGTGGTTCGGCGGCCCGAACCAGGCGCTCGCCGGCCAGTTGAAGCAGATCCGGTCGGGCAACGATGGCATCATCGCACTGGCCGACAAACACCCCAAGGTGATGCCGATCGGTACCGTACACCCCTACGACGGTCCGGCTGCGGTGTCGGAATTGGAGCGCATTGCGGCTAAAGGTGTCAGGGTCCTCAAGATCCACCCGCATACCCAGAAGTTCGATCCCGACGATTCGCGCGTGTTGACACTCGCGCAGCGCGCCGGCGAGCTTGGCGTAGTTATCATGATGGACAACGCGAACATCCTGCCCGGCGACAGTGAGAAGCTGTTCAATCTTGCGCTCAAGGCTCCCAAAACGAAATTCGTCTTCGCGCACCTTGGCGGGATGAATTTCCGCTTCTGGAATATTCTGAAACCGGTGCGTACGGCAGAGGGTTTGTTTGACGAGAATATTTATTTCGACATCTCGGCGATTGTAGAGATAGTCGCAGACTCGCCCATTGAGGATGAGTTTGTCTGGACAATTCGCAACGTCGGGGTCGAGCACGTGCTACTGGGCTCGGATTATCCGCAGTACTCGCTTGAGCAGAATCTGGTTGCGCTTGACAAATTGCCCCTGACCGAAGACGAGAAGGCGAAGATACGCTACCGGAACGCGGGCGTCCTATTCGGGCCCCGGTGACCGAGTCCTGCATCAGGACGATATTCATACGTTGAATAAAGCTGCCGCGTCTTATAGGGGGCGTTTGTGGGCAGAAATGGCGGTTTTAAGGGTTAAAAATGTAGAACCTATCTCAAAATGCTTTTTACGACGTTTTTCCGATGACGCGTATGCTGGGTAGAAAGTCCCTCCCTCAGGGAGAAGGACAGGATGAGCGGAGAGAAAAAATTCTTTTAATATTTAGTGATTTGATCCCCTCTCCCGGAGGGAGAGGGAAATTTGTGGCAATGTCGCGCTAAACCTGTCCGAAATACCTCATTTGCGGGCTACCCGGCAGGCAAGACTACACGAGCATTGGCCATCGCCAGGGCGACGAGCCTTCCCTGGGGGCGTCCGCTTTTTCGGACATTTTTGCCTCCCCGAGGTCTACCGCGTGCGCTGCACACGGCACTCGTGACATTTTGAGATAGGTTCTAGAAATATATGCGGGACACCATTTGACGTTTTGATTGAATCAGAAATACCGGGTGTAAATGTAGGTAAAATTATAAAGGCGCATCATTTGATGGGCAGCCGATTCCCATCGTTGAAAACCGGAAGTCGGGGAGTCAGCTCAAACTTTTCCCCATTGATTCGCGCAAGCAAGTCCCTTGAAAAGGCTGGATTGAAACAAAATGTTGTGATATTTTCCTTTGACAAGGTAGGGCTAAAAATAAAGTATTCTCTGGCTGTTTGTCCAACCTGGATTTCAACTGGTTATCTGTCAAAAACAAGGAGAGTTCTGCTATGCGTTTATTGACTATATTCTTTGCTTTTTTTGTTTTACAGCTACAAGCCTATGCATCCACGCTGGTTTCCGGGTTGCCTCCATCCACGTTGTACTCGGAAGAACAAGAGTTGTTTATTCTTGATTTTACCGGTGTGTCAGTAGAGGATTCGAGCACGGGACAAGTGACGCATGATGCGGTTACCGACTTAAGAAATGGATATAACCCCAACCTGAATGGTCAGTTGTATTTTTACACGACAGGCAAGCATCTTGGGTATGGGTCCTCGCCGGGTATGGCCAATACAACAGAGGAATTTAATATCCTGGTTGATCTTGTTGGCGGTATAACAATCTGGCCTGATTACACGATGAATGTATTGCCTTTCTCTTCGTTAATTCAGTTGTTGGATGTGCCCACCTTTGACATGTCCACAACATCGGGAGTGGCCAATTTTATGATTTCCTCTTTTGATGGTGCAACGGGCAGTGCAATTGCCTGGCAGGATCTCATGGGTATAGATATTGTGGATAGCGGCATCTATGCACCGCTGAAAGGCACGGTTCAGCCACACGTTTCCGGGCGCCCCGACATTTTCACTTACATTGCCAATCCTGGTCAAAGCGGTTGGGATAGCATTCTGGCGTTCGTTCGTGCGAAAAATGGAAAAATGGGCTACAACTTCTTTTATATATACATTCCTTGATGCCCTAAATGGCGGGTCAATTTTCATTTAAATTGGTATTGCTTGCTGCTATTGCCGCGTGCTCATTATTGGCAAACGTGGCAATGTGGCTTTTTATTCAGGCTCAACCTCCGGCGCTGCAGGAGGTTGAGCCTGAAATTGAATATGCCGATTCCTCTTCTAAAAATACCTCTTATGACCTGAACATTCAAAATTTCCTTCATCAGGGGGTGGCTGAGAAAAATTACTCCCAACTCTCGGAAAGCCTGCTTGAGCTTGGGCTTCCAATGTCAATGGTAAAAAGATTAATACTTTCTTACCTTGATTTGGATGATGAGCTCGCCGATACCCGTTCAAACGATGAGTATTGGCGGTTTTCGGAAAGTGGTGCCGCCGGATCGGTCGCGCAGACGCTCGAATCGGATGCTATTAAAAGGCAAAAACTGATTGATATATTTGGGGAAAGCGTTAAAGATGATCCCGCATTTTATGCTTTATTTCGCCCTTATCAAAAAACGCTGGGTTTCTTGTCTTCGGAGAAGCAATTGAAGTTGCAGGAACTGCAATTGGAGATGATTGCCAATCCCGCCAAGAGAAATCCGTCGGCGTATGAATCAAGTGTCGAACTTATTCTCGGCCCCACCGATTACCGGGAATACCGGTTCAGAGAATCCATGCTTGCAAAAACATTATTACGCGAGTTGCAGGCTTTTGAATATAGCGAACAGGATTATCGTGAAATCTATAAAATCAAGGAGAGGTTCGCCGGCGAAAGCGCTGTATCCGGCCAATCGGCTTTACTGTCCGGCGCTGATTTTAATTTAAACGGATTGAGCAAAAAAGAAAACCCTGCCGAAAATGAAGCAATACGGACGTATCTTGGTGAAGAACGTTATCAGGATTACTTGCTTTCCAAGAACCCTGCGTTCAGAACGACATTGGATATAACCAAGAGTCACGGTATAGATAAAAGCACGGCTATGTCTGCTTATGAAATATTGAATGACGCCAAGCTTGAATTGACAGGTTTATACCAGAATGCGGGTCTGAGTGGGGACCAAATAAATGTTCAGGTTAACAGCCTTATCACTGATGCGAGTCATGAAATCTCCACTTTGGTGGGTTATTCGGTTGCCGAAAAGCTGGTGTCTGAAGTATTGAAAAAGCCGCGGTTATATCGATAGTGCAACAAGAGGAAAGTCAGCGCGCCAAGGAGGGTGAGCAATAATTTATGGAGGCGCGAC
>DASVCP010000271.1:0-16545 GCA_036381555.1 Gammaproteobacteria bacterium | reverse complement strand
CATGGCACTTTCCATGTACCGGGGTAATTCCAGCACGAAACCTATCAGGAAGCGTTGACCGAATCTGGGAATTGCGTCTCGTTGGCGGGTTTTGACCACGAAAACCCAAGGAAAGTCCTGAATAAGCCGGTTCCAGACTTGCCGGAACCCTAAATCTTCTTGATATAAGTTTACAGTTTGCCCGGTATTTCCTTGGAATCGGCATTGGCCGCCCGGCCGGTGGAGATGAATGTCCTCAGCACCAAAGGGTCGACGGGTTTTGTCAGGTGGGCGTCGAAACCGGCTTCGCGCGAGCGTTTCCGGTCGTTTTCCTGGCCGTAGCCGGTCACGGCCACGATGGGCGTGTTGGCGAACAGGGGTTGCGCCCGCAGACGGCGCGCCACTTCGTAGCCGTCCAGACCCGGCAGACCGATGTCCAGCACCACGACATCCGGTTTGTATTCGAGAGCGGCTTGCAGAGCCGAAGGTCCGTCGTACACGCAACGCGCATCGTAACCCGACCAGCGCAGTATCGCCGTGACGCTTTCGGCGGCGTCTACATTATCATCCACCACCAGCACCCGTCGCCGCAACGCATCGGTCACACGCGCCTGTGAAACGGTTGGTTCCGCCGCCAGCACGTCCTCTTTCCTTTCAATCGCCGGCAACCTGACCACGAACTCGCTGCCTCCGCCTTCGGCGGGACTGAATGCTTCAATCGTTCCCTGATGCATCTCGACGATCCGCTTTACCAGTGTCAGGCCGATACCCAGCCCGCCCTGCGAGCGGGCCAGCGACGGATCGGCCTGCACGAACACATCGAAAATCCGCGGGAGCAAATCCGGATTGATGCCGATACCCGAATCGCGCACCCTCAGCACCAGCAGCCCGTCTTCGCGCCCGGCGCTCAACCATATCTGCCCCGCCTGTTCGGTGTATTTGGCCGCGTTGGTGAGCAGGTTAGCCAGCACCTGCGCCAGCCGCACCAGGTCGCCTTCGACCCATACCGGCTCCTGCGGCAGATCGACATGCAGCGCGTGACCGCGAGTTTCGATAATCGGGCCGGCCGTTTCCACCGCCCGCTCGACGATACAATGGATATCGACCGGCTGTTTGCGCAACTCGATTTTACCGCTGATGATGCGCGAGACATCGAGCAGGTCGTCGACCAGGCGCACCAGGTGTTGCAGCTGCCGCTCCATGATCTCGTGTGCCTTGTCCGTCATGTTCCTGTCGATGTCGGACATCTTCAGGATTTGCAAGGCATTGCGCATCGGCGCCAGCGGATTGCGCAATTCGTGGCCCAGCATGGCGAGAAATTCGTTCTTCTGCCGGTCGGTGGCCCGTAACTCGTCCAGCCTTCTGCGAAGTTCGTGCTCCAATTGTTTTCGCTCGGTGATGTCGCGCACGATACCGGTGAAAAAACGCTGGCGGCCGATATGAAATTCACTGACCGCAAGCTCCATCGGAAACGTCGAACCGTCCTTGCGCTGTCCGACGACCTCGCGGCCGATACCGATGATCTTCGCCTGGCCGGTGCACAGGTAATTTTCGATATAGCCGTCGTGTTCACTGTGATACGGCTCCGGCATCAGGTACTTGACGTTGCGACCAACCGTTTCCTCGCGGCTGTAACCAAAAAGCTTTTCGGCGGCAAGATTGAACGATTTGATCCTGCCTTCGGTATCGATGGTGATAATCCCGTCGATGACATTGTTGACCACCGAACGCAGCATTTCCTCCGAACCGGGATGATCCATTTCGCGGAGCCGCGCCTCGCTCCTGCGCAGGTTTTCCTCCGCCCGCAGCCGCCCTTCGAGCGCTTCTTTAAGCTCGCCGTTACGGAAAATCCGTCTCAAAATTTTTTCGGCGAAAGACATTTCTCTCCGATGAACAGGAAGTGCCGAAAGCGCGTATGCGTTCGGACGTAAGTATCAACTGCAAGAGAATCTTTCAGTACCCGGATGAAAAGACCAAAAACAGTTCAACATGCCTGAATCCTTATTTTCTCCTTTAAAACATCCGGGTATCACATATCGTTAAAACCGAAGAACGTAAACAACGGCAGTGGTGTTTTAGTTTGAATGTCCCGCCCACTTACAAGTTTCTGACATCGGGTTAATTGCGTTAGTGTTATGAAGCTATCGTTTTTCTCCCGTCCGCACAACAGGGGAAAGATGATGTGAGTTCTGGCTTTTCCCTTAAGGGTTTTCATGGGGAAGATTGCCACCTCTTTGACGGAAAGACCTGGATTACCGGCAAGATTCTTTCTTTAAGCCGTTATTATTTATTGCGAGCAAGCGCCGGTTCAAATTATCGAAGCAACGAATCATCGTTTTCGCCATGCACCCCGTTCAACTCCAAGGGCTCGTCCTTTTCCATAATGATGGCCGAACTGGCCATCGGCGAAAGCTGCCCGGCTCTACTAGAACCTATCTCAAAATTGCTTTCTACAACGTTTTGTCGATGACGCGTATGCCGGATAGAAAGTCCCTTCTCCCCTAGGGACGACTACATGGATATAGGAGGTAGGACGAAGTCCGGAACCCGGGTCGAGAAGGACAGGATGAGGGGAGAGAAAAAATTCTTTTTATATTCAGTGGTTTGATCCCCTCTCCCTGGCCCTCTGATTTTACCGAGTGCTCTGCACACGGGGGAGAGGGGAATCTGTAACAATGTTCGCGCTAAACCTGTCCGAAATATTTCAAGGGATAGTGCGCTAACTGCCCGAGGGGGCTTTGACGGCAACTTGGAAACAAAAGATATTCCTATCTTTTGCTTCCGATGCTCATTCTGCAGGCACGATATCCACGACCAGCGCCCTCACCGGCTTGTCGCTTTTGTTTTCCCACCAGTGAGTCAGGCCGGTTTTCTCGAACGCCGCCGCGCCCTCGCTCCGGATAACCGGCGCAGCCACATCACTGCGATGCTCGACGATCTCGCCTTCCAGGATATAGGCCATGCCGGGCCGGCCGTCGTGCTGATGCACCGCCACCACGCCGCCGGGCGCGATTATCAGTTCACGGGCCCTTAACATCCGGCCGGTAACACCGGCCAGCTCGCCTTCCAGCGACACGCCGCCCAATGCCTTGACGGATTCAATGCCCTTGTTCTCTTTCGGTCCTTCCGCCCGCAGGTCACGCGCGATCTCGCGCTCCTTATCCGGCACCACCTTGTGTTCGTCTTCGTGGGCCGATACAACCCCGGCGGACAAGAACAAAATCATCAACACAATATACTTCATGTTTAAATCTCCGCTTCAACTAGAATCTGTTTCAAAATGTGGCGAGCGCAGATGAGACGAGACAAAAGGGAGCGAAAAAGCGCAGTTTATATGTAAATAAATGAGCATTTTGAGCAACCTTTTAACGAAGTATCACCAAGCGCAGTAGTTTTGAGATAGGTTCTATGCACGATGCCAATGGTACTCCATCTGCCTTGCGGTTTTTACCGCCAGTTCTTCACCGGCCAACCGGGCCACCAGATGCAGGCTCATATCGGTGCCGGCGGAAATACCGGCTGAAGTGACAATATCGCTCTGATCGATATAGCGGGCGTTTTCCTTGACCGTCACCTCGGGAAACATCGCCCTCAAGTCATCGATATCCTCCCAGTGCGTGGTGACGATCCTGCCGTCCAGCAACCCCGCCTTGCCGAGAATAAACGCGCCGGTGCAGACGGAAGCCGTCAGTTGAGCGGCGTTCGATTGGGAACTTACCCAGGAAATAACACCGGGCTTATTCAGCTCCGCCGTCACCACGCCTCCGGGCACAACCAGAATGTCGATCTTCGGATGCCGATCGAAGGCATAACCTGGCAAGATGGACAAACCGCCACGGGCCTTCACCGTCCCGCCGCTTTCGGCGACGGTAAACACCTCGAACAACTTTTCTGCGGAAGAAACGCTTTTCGAATAAACACGCGCGGCGGTATAGAAAACCTCGAAAGGTCCGGCGAAATCGAGGATTTCGACCTCGTCGAAAATGTAGATGCCGACGTTCATAAGGGACAACTTCCTGGAGTTGAATCAGCAGTGCATATTCATATTTATCAACCATCCATTCCTACGTAACCCGGCTGTGCCGCAACGCGATCGAGCCAATCTTTAACGGCGATATACTTCGACAAATCAAATCCTCCCTCATGGGCGACATGTGTATAAGCATAAAGCGCTATGTCGGCAATGGTATAACGATCGGCGACGAAGAACGGCCTTGACGACAAGTGCCGCTCCATCACATCGAGCGCACGGTAACCGGGCGCCGACTTCTCCCGCAGTCTTTGCTCCTGCTCTGGCGGACGGCCGAGGTAACGGATGATGTATCTGGATGTGGCGATAAACGGTTCGTGGCTGTATTGCTCGAAGAACTGCCACTGCAACACCTGCGCTCTTTCGTACCGGTCCGCGGGCAGGTAGTCCGTGCCTTCGGCCAGGTAATTCAGAATGGCGTTCGACTCGAACAGGTAACGGCTGTCGGGCAGGCGCACCACGGGCACCTTGCCGTTCGGATTCATGGCGAGGAATTCAGGCGTGCGACTCTCGCCCTGCATGATGTCGACGTGTATCCATTCATGCCCGATATCGAGCAAATGCATCAGCAATTTGATTTTGTAACAGTTTCCGGAATGGATGTCACCGTAAACGCGGTAGACGTTATTTTTCATATCAACTCTCTCTTTAACTCCAAACACCGGCCTGGACACTTTCATGGCCGAATTCGCTTTCAACTTTTTCAATAATGCGCGCTTGGACCTGGCTCGCCGGGCCTTCCATGGCTGTAACCCTTTTCAGCAGAGCGATCAGCGATTCGGCCTGCTCGGATGTGAAATTCGACTTGGCGGGGGCGATAATTCCCTGAACGCTCTGCTCGATATTCATTTCATCTTTCAACAAAAACAGGCAGGACTTGTACATTTCCGCCGCCTTGCCGGCGTCCAGGTGGAACTCCTGCCCGAATATCCTTAACACCTCGCTCTTCTGCTCGCGCGATATCTCGCCCTCCTCCCTTAGCACGGCAACGATCAGTACGGCGGCGACTTCAAGCGGCTTTGTCAGGTTGAAGATCGGCCGGGTGCCGTAGAGCATTCGCCACTTTCTGCGCCTTGCCCATAAGAAGGGATTCAGTTCGTTCAAATCCAACCCGGAGCGCTGTAATGCAATCAGCGCCCAACATAGGCCCGCCAGCGCGGTAATCACCCCGATAACTATATGCATCGACTTTACCCCTTCGTTATACTCTGCCCATGCGTCAGATCAACGCCGAATATTATTTAATAATAGACCGCCTTTTCAGGTAATCAACTATCCTCGTCACGCATTCCTCCACCGGCAGCGCGCCGGTATCCAGCGACAACTCACAGTCGTCGGGCCGCTCATAAGGCGAGGAGATCCCGGTGAATTCGCTGATTTTGCCGGCCCGGGCTTTTTTATACAGCCCCTTTTCATCGCGATTTTCACAAACATGCAGAGGGGCATCGCAAAAGATTTCGATGAACTCGTGCTGCGAGAAACGCTTACGGGCGGACTGCCGATCGGACTTGAAGGGGGAGATGAAGGCGCATAGCACGATCATGCCGGAATCGACGAACAATTTGGCCACCTCGGCGATGCGGCGTATGTTCTCCTCCCGGTCTTCCCGCGAGAATCCCAAATCGACGTTCAGACCGTGGCGGACATTGTCGCCGTCCAGCGCGACCGCTTGGCAACCGTGAGTATACAAAACGCGGGATACCGCACGGGCCAGTGTCGATTTGCCTGCGCCCGACAGGCCGGTAAACCACAGCACCGCGCTTTTATGGCCGTTCAGTCGTTCGCGCTCCTCCCTGGATATTTCATCGTGTTGCCAAAACACGTTTTCCGGTTTCTGGCCTTGCATGCTGATTGTCCTCGATATATTTCGCCCCGCCTTGAGCAAGGGGCCAAATTAAGCTGGCGGCACCTTTTTTAAGAGGTCCGGAATAGATTAAACGGATTCCGGCGGGAGATAAAGCCGTGCCCGGTTTTGACCGGCCGGCTGTCGTTGCCCGTAAAACTACTCGGTCGGCTTGCGATGCACGGCCAGCGGACCGGTAGCCTGGCACACCGGCATGATTTCCATGCGGTTGATGTTGACGTGCGCCGGCTGCGCAACGGCCCAGCACACCGCTTCGGCGATATCGACGGGGGTGAGGTAATCAGCGCCCTTGTACACCGCATCGGCCTCATCCCGGTTGCCGTGAAACCGCACCAGCGAAAATTCGGTGTCGCCGGTCATACCCGGTTCGATGTTGGTGACTCTCAAGGCGGTGCCCAACAGGTCGGCCTTGAGGCTGCGGGAAAAGTGTTCGACAAAGGCTTTGGTCGCACTGTAGACGTTGCCGCCGGGATAGGCATAGCTGCCGGCAACGGAACCGAGATTGACGATATGCCCGCGATTGCGCGACACCATGCCGGGTAACAGTTTCCGGGTAACGAAGGCCAGCGCCGTGCAGTTGGTGTCGATCATCTGCCGCCAGTCGTTCCAATCGGCCGTGTGCGCCGGCACGAGTCCCAGCGACAGACCGGCATTATTAACCAGGATATCGATTTGGGAAAACGCTTCGGGCAACTTGTCGATTTCCCCACCCACCTGTTCCAGATCCCGGATATCGCAGGCGATGACATGACAGGGAGCGTTGACCGACAACTCACGGGCCAGTTGTTCGAGCTTCTCTTTCCGCCGGGCCAGCAACACCAGCGACATGCCCTGTTGCGAAAACCGCCTGGCAACCTCAAGACCGATGCCGACAGACGCGCCGGTAACAAAAGCAACTTTATATTGATTGTTCATAAGTTCATTTAACCACTTATTAAAAACACTTAACCACGGAGCGCACGGAGTTCACGGAGATAAGAAAAGATAATTAAAGAAATTCTGATCAAGTCAGGACAAAAGATTCTATTGTAAACCCCGGGATGAACTATACCTGTAATTATAGTGAATGTTTTTAAGCATTTTTTCCTCTGTGTTCTCCGTGCACGCAGAAAGTTTGCTCCTGCAATTTCTGCACTTCCGCCATCCCTGGCGGTCGTCCGTGGTTAGGATTTTTTATTATAAAAACCAGTCTCGAGGCCGTCTTCGTTGATCCAGCCGGTTATCAGCGCCGGCGGGGTGATATCGAAATAGATGTTCCGGGGCGTGATATGCGGCAGGACAGGTAATTCCAGTTCATCGCCCGGTTTCTCTTCCAACTCGATTTCAAGTTTCGTGTTCGAGGTTTTTTTGAACGTTTCGGCACAGACATAAAACGGCACGTCCAGGTTGTCCGCCGCCAGCGCCATCAGGTAGGTGCCGGCCTTGTTCACCACCGAGCCATCGGCAAGTATGCTGTCGGCGCCGACCAGCACCAGGTCGGCCTGACTGACGAACAAACCCATTTGGGCATCGGTGATGTAGTGCGCGGAAATCGCGCATTCAACCAGTTGACTCGCCAGCGCTTTCCCTTCGTCACCCGGCCGCGACTCGGTAATGATCGCGGTGACGTTCTTTCCGGACAACTGGCGGAAACATTCGGTGACCGTCGAACTGTGACTGTGGGTGATAACCACGCTGCCGGCCGGCACCAGCGCCGCGGCGTGCCTGGCGATTTTTTCGACGGCAGCCTGCGACTGCTTGATCAGATCGTAGGCGTAATCGATCGCCAGACCGCGCATGTTGTCGACTTCGGTCTTCGGCAGGTTGCGCACCCGGGCGCACCATTGTTCCAGCAGGTTCCTGAGCGGCATCATGCTGGGCCGCGATTGCTGCAACTCGCCGGCGTAATCGCAAAGCTTGCCGATAAACTCGCCGCTGCCGCCCGCGGTGCAAATCGCACTGTAATCGGCCAACACTTGCAACGCCTCGCGCGCCAACTGCGCCGCCCCGCGGTGCTGATCCCCCACGATACCCTGCAACCGCTCTTGCTTAAACTGTGCTTCTTCCATAAACCGGCAGTATACCTCAGCGTAAAAGGAGGAGAGACTTAATTTTATAAAGTTTAACCACGGAGGACACGGAGCGCACGGAGATTTAAAAATTCTTTTTGTTAAAGCGTTGAGAAAATAGATTTATGAGAAGTAAAAGTTACCCCAAGAAATTAACAGCAAAATTACGAGGGGATGTTCTCAATTAAAACAACTGTCACATAATCCGACTTCTTACTTTCGCATCTCGCGAAACCAAAGTTTTTAACATAACCTTTCTCCGTGATCTCCGTGCCCTCCGTGGTTAAATAAAATTATAAAGAAGCCTCTCTTCCTTATTGTTTTTTATTGGACTGAATCAATCTGAGTTGTAGTTCGGCGAGGCGTTCCGGCAGCAGCATCTGTCCGGCGTAGCGGCTCAGGTGTTTGTCCATGACGCCGTCCAGGCGTTGCAGGCGTTCGGCGAACGGCGGGTGGGTTTTGGTTAACAATGCGATTTTCGGCGAATCGGTGTTGATGCTGTCCAGGGTGGTCAACACGTTCAACAAGGCGTAAGGATCGTAGCCGGCCCTGGCGGCGTATACCACGCCCAGCCGGTCGGCTTCGTATTCGTCGTGACGGTCCAGCCCGCGCGCGTATAGCTGCGTGCCGGCATTGATCAGTTTGTCGAGTTTCTTCTGATCCCGGCGGCTTTTGTCACGGGCCGCCACCTGCAGGGCGTCACCCAGCAAATCCAGCTTGGCGTTTTTCTGCAACGCCTTTAAATGGTGCTTGCCGATCACATGGCCGATCTCGTGACCCAATACGCCGGCAAGCTCGGCCTCGTCGTTCAAGGAAAGAAACAAACCCTTGGTGATAACGACGTAACCGCCGGGCGCGGCAAACGCATTGATGTTGTCCGATTCGATCACTCCGAACTTCCACGGCAGATCCGGCCTTTCGGATTGCAGCGCCACCCATAAACCGATGTTATTGACGTAACGCTGCACATCGGCATTGTCGACCAGCGGCGCCGCGCCCAACAGATTTGAGGTGACCAAACCGCCGATCTCGACTTCCTCTTCCTGTGAAACCTTGCCGCTCGCCCGCTTAAGCTTGCCGGCGGTCTCCTTGATCTTGCCCAGGTCGAAATCGAACGCTGTTGCAGGCAACGACAACGTGCTTAACACGAACAAACCGAGGAACAGATGCGCATTACACCGGCTTGACATTATATGACTCGCACTACTTCTTTGGACGGGGCAAGGATTTAATCTTGCGGGTTTTCAAGCCGCCGGCCGCGGCGAATTTTTTCGCCGCCGAAGATTCCGCGGCGTATTGCTCCAGCTCGGCCAACTGCTGCGGATCGGGTTTGGCGTTGTTCAAGTCCTCCTCGCTCAAACCGCGCACTCCGATGGTTGCCGTGAGATTGCCGTTCTTTTCCATCTCACGACGGCCGAACAGGCCTGACGTTCTGCGCGAAAGATTGGACAGCCCCGAAAGCACGCCGCCGGAGGTCTTGTTCTGAATAACCGGGGATTGCCCGGTTTCGATATCGTCGCGCACCTGGTAACCGCGCACCCAGCCGGCGACTTTCGCTTCCGGCAAAAGGCTTACCTGCCGCCAGCCGCCATTGCGTTTCCCCAGTCTGACCCGGACGCCCGGCGGAAGCTCCCGCAGGGTTTCGGCGCTAAAAGCAGGATTTTGCTTGAGCGGCGCCGTGCGAACGATAATCGCCGTGTCCGCCGCATGTGCGCCGGCCATCCACAGCAACGAGAGTGAAACCGATAAGAAACTCCATAATAAGAAACACCTGCCGGCTTGATTCATGACACCTTTAGGAACCTCTGATACTTCGTTAAAAGCTCACTCAAAATGCGGGTCCGCTGGGCAGAGGTCTGCGTAAAATCAGTGATTTGCATATAAACTCTAATCATTCTACGCCGGGGCTGGGCTCAGCGCGCTACTCGATCAGAGCTTCCTTTAATATATAAAGGTTGCCGCCGCGACTACCGGCTTTATGCTTCAGAAAGCCTAGCACATCAAAAAGCTTTTGGCAGTGAAAAAGAACTATTTCACCGCCTTTCCGCGGCCCCGCCTGACAACGGGACCCAGATGTTTTTCATTGCGCTGTTCGGCCAGCCGCACTTGCCGGTACCGCTCCGCCGCGCCAGCGCGTTGTTCCTCGGTTTTCATGTCGTAACAATGCGGGCACATCACACCCGGTTCATACATTTCGGAAGCCTTGTCTTCCTCTGAAACAGGGTGCCGGCATGCATGACATTGGTCGTAGCTGCCTTCGGCCAGCGCATGATCGACCGCCACCCGGTTGTCGAACACGAAGCACTCGCCTTCCCACAGGCTTTGTTCTTTCGGCACGGATTCCAGGTACTTCAGAATGCCGCCCTTGAGGTGATAAACCTCCTGGAACCCTTCACTGAGCAGAAAGGACGTCGCTTTCTCGCAGCGTATGCCGCCGGTGCAGAACATGGCGATTTTTTTGTGTTTGCCGGGATCGAGGTTACGTCGCACATAACCGGGAAACTCGCGGAAACTTTCGGTGTGCGGATTGAGCGCACCCTTGAACGTACCGATGCTGCACTCGTAGTCGTTGCGGGTGTCGACCAGCACTACCTCGGGGTCCGAAATAAGGGCATTCCAGTTTTCGGCCTCGACGTAATGTCCGACCTGAATATTGGGGTCGGCATTCGGCACACCCAGCGTGACGATTTCTTTTTTCAGCTTGACTTTCATCCGCAGGAACGGCGGCTCGTCGGTATACGACTCCTTATGTTCCAGGTCCGCCAGCCGGGGATCGGATTTCAGGTAACCGAGCACGGCGTCGATGCCTTCCCGGTTGCCGGCGATGGTGCCGTTGATGCCCTCCCCGGCCAGCAACAGCGTGCCCTTGATGCCCTGCGCCCGGCAGAAATCGGCCAGACGCGGCTGCAACTCCCGGTAATCCGGCAAACCGACAAATTTATACAGGGCGGCAACGACAATGGGAGGCTGGTCTGGCGACATGATAACAACGTAACCAAGTCAAAGGCCGTCATTATAACGGCCTCCGCTGAAAAACATAATCTCGCGCAGAGACGCGGAGACGCTGAGGATTTAAAGAAAAACAAGCTAAAACCGCGAATGGAATTGAATTAATACGAAAAACCATAAAAACATTTAGCGTTCATCGCGTTTACCGCTAGGGGTGGCGGAATATTATGGAAAGGGCTCTCTGCGTCCCCGCGTCTCTGCGCGAGGAAAAATTAATTAAAATGGATATACGAATCGAATATTCGCTTACCCGCGGTGGGACGCACTATACGCTCAAGTGCTGTTTGACGATTTCGTCGTTCAACTGGTCGATCATCCCCTTGGCCACGACCCGGCCCTTGTCGAGCAGCGTGAACCGGTCGGCGACACGGCGGGCGAACGGCAGCTTTTGCTCCACCAGCAACACCGTCAGTCCCTGTTCTTTATTCAAACGGCGGATGATGTCGCCGATTTCCCGGACGATGTTCGGCTGTATGCCTTCGGTCGGCTCGTCCAGGATCAGTAGCCTGGGATTTAGCACCAGCGCCCGACCGATGGCGAGTTGCTGCTGCTGACCGCCGGATAGGTCGCCGCCCCGGCGCTTTTTCATTTCCTCGAGCACCGGAAACAGTTCGTAGATCAGCCGCGGGATAGTGCGGCTGCGGCCGGCTCCGAGCGCCACTTTGAGATTGTCTTCCACCGTCAACTGCCCGAAGATTTCGCGCCCCTGCGGTACATAACCGATGCCCGACCGGGCGCGGACTTCGGCGGCGCGCCTCGACAGATCCCTGCCTTCGAACACAATCTCGCCGGAGCGGCCGGCGAGCAGGCCCATCACCGTCTTTAACAAGGTGGTCTTGCCCACGCCGTTACGTCCCATCAGGCACATGCATTCGCCTTCGGGCACATTCAAATCAACGTCCCACAGGGTGTGGCTCTGACCGTAAAACTGGTTGAGACGGCGGATTTCCAGAATATGGGTTTCACTCATAGCTTCTCATTCCCCGAGATACACTTCCACCACTTCGGGATTGTTCTGCACATCGGCCATACTGCCTTCGGCCAGGACACGGCCTTCGTGCAGCACTGTCACCGTTTTCGCGATCGAGCGCACGAACTCCATGTCGTGCTCGACCACCACCACGCTGTGCCGGCCAGCCAGCGAGGTCAACAACTCGGCGGTCCGCTCGGTTTCCTGCAGAGTCATACCCGCCACCGGTTCGTCGACCAGCAGCAGCCGGGGGTTCTGCATCAGCAGCATGCCGATTTCCAGCCACTGCTTCTGGCCGTGCGACAGCAAGCCGGCATTGCGGTGCATTTCGCCAACCAGCCCGATGATATCCAACACCTCTTCGATACGGTCGCGCTGCTGTCCGGACAGTTGCGCGGTCAACGTCGCCCACACCGCCTTGTTGGCCGACATGGCCAGGCGCAGGTTTTCGAACACACTATGGCTTTCGAACACGGTGGGCCGCTGAAACTTGCGGCCGATACCCGCCTCGGCGATTTCCGGCTCCGACAGTTTCAACAAATCGATCAACTGCCCGAAATAAACCGCGCCGCTGTCCGGCCGGGTCTTGCCGGTGATCACGTCCATCATGGTGGTTTTGCCGGCGCCGTTGGGCCCGATAATGCAACGCAGCTCGCCGTCGTTTATATAAAGGTTCAGGTCGTTCAATGCCTTGAAGCCGTCGAAACTGACGGTGACGCCTTCCAGGTAAAGAATGGGACCGTGGCTGGTGTCCAGCGCCGCACTGGCGGCGACATCCCGCGACAGATCCCGGCGCACGAATTCACGTAACCGCTTCAGGCCTCTCATGCCGATTGCTCCGCGTGTTGATCGTCATGCGCCGCCCCGGTTTGCGCATCGTGACGGCCGCTTTGCCGTTTCATCCGGCGTCTATTCAACAAACCGACAATGCCCCTCGGCAGGAACAACGTCACCAGAACAAACAACGCGCCCAATGCGAACAGCCAGGCTTCGGGCATCGCGCCGGTGAAATAGGTCTTGGCGTAATTCACCAGCAGCGCGCCGGCCACCGCGCCGTACAGGGTGCCGCGTCCGCCGACCGCCACCCAGATCACCAGTTCGATGGAGTTGAGCGGCGAGAATTCGCCGGGATTGATAATGCCTACCTGCGGTACGTACAAGGCACCGGCAATGCCGGCCAGCACGGCCGACACCACGAAAGCCCACAGCTTGTAATTCTCCACCCGGTAACCGACGAAACGGGCGCGATCTTCGGTATCACGAATCGCGATCAACACCCGGCCGAGCTTGGAGGTCACGATAAAACGGCAGATGAGATACGCCGCGGCCAGCGCGATGGCGGAAGCGAGAAACAATCCCACCCGGGTGGCGTCGGATTGCAGGGAGAAACCCAGAATGTCCTTGAAATCGGTCAGGCCGTTGTTGCCGCCGAAACCCATCTCGTTGCGGAAAAACGCCAGCATCAGTGCATAGGTCAGTGCCTGGGTAATGATCGACAGGTAAACGCCGGTCACCCGCGAACGAAACGCAAACCAGCCGAACACGAACGCCAACAGACCGGGCACCACGATCACCATCAACAGGGCGAACCAGAACATATCGAAGCCCAGCCAGTACCACGGCAACTCCTGCCAATTCAGGAACACCATGAAATCCGGCAGTTCCGGATGACCGTAAACGCCCCGCGAACCGATCTGGCGCATCAGGTACATGCCCATGGCGTAACCACCCAGGGCAAAAAACGCCGCATGCCCGAGACTGAGTATGCCGCAGTAACCCCATACCAGATCGAGCGCCAGCGCCAGCAACGCATAACACAGATACTTGCCGAGCAGTGTCACCGTGTAAGTGCTCAGGTGCAGCGGCGAATCCGCCGGCACTGCCAGATTCAGAACCGGCACCAGCACCGCCACGGCCAACAACACCGATAACATGATCGTGCCGCCGCGGTCGTTCAACAAAAAGCGGGTAATCGGCCCTCCTCTCACGATCAATCCTCCGCGGCGCGGCCTTTCTGCGGAAACAAACCGCGAGGCCGTTTTTGAATGAACAAAATGATAAACACCAGCCACAGGATCTTGGCCAGCACCGCGCCCGACATCGGCTCAAGAAATTTATTGCCGACACCCAATGTCAGCCCGCCGACCAGCGTGCCCCACAAATTACCGACGCCGCCGAACACCACCACCATGAACGAATCGATGATGTACGCCTGACCGAGGTTCGGGCCGACGTTGGTCAACTGGCTCAACGCCACGCCGGCGATGCCGGCAATGCCTGAGCCCAGGCCGAACGTCAACGCATCCACCCATTCGGTGCGTATGCCGACTGCTTTGGCCATGGCGCGGTTCTGAGACACCGCGCGCATTTGCAAACCCATGGGCGTCCTGCGCAGCAACGCCATCAGGCCGGCAAACACCATGAGCGCGAAAATCAGAATGTATAACCGGTTGTACGTTAACGACAGAACCGGATTGATCTGCCAGGAACCGCTCAACCATTGCGGTGTCACCACGGTTACATTCTGCGCCGACACAACCGTGCGCACCAGTTGCTGCAAAATCAGGCTGATGCCGAAGGTCGCCAGCAAGGTTTCCAGCGGGCGGCCGTAAAGAAAACGAATCACGCCGCGCTCGATGGCCACGCCGGCCAGACCGGAAACCACGAACGCGGCCGGGACCGCCATCAGCAACGACAGCTCTATATGGTTGGGAAACATCTGTTGAATGGCGTAAGTGGTGTAAGCGCCCAGCATGATCAGTTCGCCGTGCGCCATGTTGATGACTTTCATCACGCCAAAGGTAATGGCCAGCCCGATGGCCGCCAGCACCAGGATGGACCCCAGACTCAGGCCAAAGAACAGAGTTTCGATAAAACTGTAAAAGTCCAACTTGGTCTGTATGCTACTCAACGCTTTGGCGGCATGCCGGCGAACCTCGGGATCGTCGTGTTCGCCAAGTCGCGTCAATGCGCCGCGTACCTGCGGATGCAGGTTGCCGCGCAGCACACCAACGGCTCCAATTACCGTATGCGGATCTTCACTTTGAAGATCCACCAGCGCCAGCGCCGCCTGCATCGCTACCCGCACGCGCGGGTGTTGTTCCGCGTCGAGATAACGCCTTACCTCGGCTGCGCTCTCGACATCCAGGTTGCCGAGCAGTTCCCCGGCGGCAGCCAACCTGATCTTCGTATCGGGATTGCTCAGGCTGAGACTGGCGATGGTTTCACGTAACAGGCCCCGAATCGAGTTATTGATACGCACTTTACTCACATCGCGCTTGCCGGCCACGCCCAGCTCTTCGCCGCTGACGACGTCGGTCAACCGGTAACCTTCGGGATGGTCGGCGACGATCACGATACGGTCGTCCTCCTTGCGGGAGGACAAGTCACCCGCCAACATCGCCTTGAGTACCGGAATCACGCGGGGATGATCGATTGCGGCAAGCTTCGCAATCGCCGCTTCCTTGGCGTCGAAACCATCCGCGTTCAGGGCCGCCACGCCGGCGGCAAAATTACTGTCGTCGGCATGCGCATTCGACGGCAACAGCAAGCCGTTCGCGAACAGCAGCAAATTGAATGTAAGAAAACTGAAATATTTCATATATAAGGGATCTGCTTTATTGAGCAGGCGGTCGTAAAACCATCAATAAGAGCGCGCATCCCGGCGCGCTCTTCGGTTCTCAAAATCGAATTCGCGGCTTGGAATCAATAATTCTGTCCGGAACACGTTTTTGTCTTGGTGTTGTAGTTTCCGCAAGAGACGGGCTTGGTCCAATCGGCGGCGATCAACTTGCTTTCGGGCAGGAAATCGGACCAGGCGTCTCCGGCAACCAGGTCCTCGGTTTCCCAAACCACCGAAAACTGTCCGTCTTCCTGGATTTCGCCGATCAGCACCGGTTTCGAAAGATGATGGTTGGCGCCCATCTCGGCGATACCGCCGCTCAGGTTCGGGAATTTCTGGCCGACCATGGCGTCGATCACCTTATCCGCGCCGGTAGTGCCGGCGGCTTTCACGGCGTTGACCCACATGTTAAAACCGATGTAATGCGCTTCCATGGGATCGTTGGTGACGCGTGTCTTTTTGCCGATAAACTCGTGCCACTGCTTGATGAACGCGTCGTTCTCTTCAGTGTCCACGCTCATGAAATAATTCCAGGCGGCCAGGTGACCCACGAGCGGCGCGGTGTCGATGCCGGAAAGCTCTTCCTCGCCGACCGAGAACGCCACCACCGGAATGTCTTCGGCGGAAATACCTTGATTGCCCAGTTCCTTGTAGAAAGGCACGTTGGCGTCACCGTTGATGGTCGAAACCACCGCGGTCTTCTTGCCGGCGCTGCCGAACTTCTTGATATCGGCGACGATCGACTGCCAGTCGGAGTGACCGAAGGGCGTGTAATTGATCATGATGTCCGCCTCGGCAACACCCTTGTCTTTGAGATACTGCTCCAGAATTTTGTTGGTTGTGCGCGGATAAACATAATCCGTGCCCGCCAGCACCCAGCGCTTGACGCCGATGTCGTTCATCAGGTAATCGACCGCCGGAATCGCCTGTTGATTGGGCGCAGCGCCGGTGTAGAACACATTGCGGGAAGACTCCTCGCCTTCATACTGCACGGGATAAAAGAGAATACTGTTCAACTCTTCG
>DASVCP010000270.1:0-3721 GCA_036381555.1 Gammaproteobacteria bacterium | reverse complement strand
GAACTCGGTTTCGACTGGTCGGACAACGGCCATTATGCCAGCGCCCTGATTTACCGGCTCGACCTGGAAGACGAAATCATTTTCGATCCCGTATCGTTTCGCAACGTGAACCTGCAACGCACGCGACGCGACGGACTGGTGCTGGACCTGGGACGGCAGGTAACCGAGAACCTGAGTGTGGGCTTGAATTACGCTTACCTGGACGCGGAGGTCAGAAGCGGGAATTTTGCCGGCAACCAAGTGCCGTTTGTCGCAGAGACTATCGCCGGCGCCCACCTGGATTACATCGTAAACGGGAATTGGCATATGTACGTGGAGTTGCAATATATCGACGACCGGGTGTTCTCGGGCGATTTCGCCAATGCATTGTCCAGGCTGGAGGGGTACACTGTCGCGAATGCGCAACTGGATTACAGCCGGCGGAATTGGACGGTTTCTTTACGTACCAACAACCTGTTCGACGAGGAATACAGCGACTCGGGCGCCGCGGTACTGGATCCCGCAACCTTTGCGGCGGTCGAATCGTTTTATCCCGCCCCGGATCGCACTGTCTGGCTAACGGTCAGTTATCATTTAGAATAGGTATCATGAACCTGTTTCAAAACGTAGTGCCGTGTGGGCGGAACCGTGCGTTGAAACCGGAGAGAATGCCGCGGAGGGGAAATGGGTAAACGCCTCACCAGAATCTACACGCGCACCGGTGACGACGGCAGCACCGGCATGGCGGACGGCAGCCGGGTTGCCAAGGATTCCCCGGTGATTCAGGCGATCGGCGATGTTGACGAACTTAACTGCTGCATCGGACTGGTGTTGACCCACCCGTTGCCTGACGGGATCAGGCAACTGCTGGTCGAGATACAGCATCAGCTGTTCGATCTGGGCGGAGAGCTGAGTTATCCGCCCTATTCCAAGATCGATGCGGAAAAAGTGCGCTGGTTGGAAGTCCGCCTGGATGAGCTCAATGAACCGTTGCCGCCGCTAAAGGAGTTTATTCTCCCCGGCGGCGCGCCGGCAACGGCGGCCTGCCATCTGGCGCGCGCGGTTTGCCGCCGTGCCGAGCGGCGCCTGGTTTCCTGGAAGCGCAAATCGCCCGGCCTCAACAAGCAGTTGCTGATTTATCTGAACCGCTTGTCGGACCTGCTGTTTGTGGTCTGCCGCGCGCTGGCGAATTTCGAAGGGCAGTCGGAGACGCCGTGGCGATCTGATAAACTGCCAAAATAAACCATAAGAACCCGAGGGGAAGAATTGCATGATGAATCCGCGCTTTTACAGTCTTGTCGCTATTGTGCTGGTCGTAAGCCTGTACCGCATTGTGCCGCATCCGCCCAACTTTACACCCGTCCTGGCAATGGCCCTGTTCGCCGGGGTGCATTTCAACGATCGCCGGCTGGCCGTGATCGTGCCGTTGGTCGCGATGCTGATCGCCGACCTGTTCCTGGGCCTGCACGCCACATTGCCGTTTGTGTATGCCGCGTTGCTGTTGCTGGTGATGGCGGGCGACTGGTTGCGGCAACGGAAAACCGTGACGAACGTGGCGGCCGTCGCCGTCGGCGCCTCGGTGGTTTTTTTCCTGCTGACCAACTTCGGCGTATGGCTGACGTTGCCGGCGGTTTACCCCCAAACCTTCGAGGGCCTGTTGGCCGCGTATGTCGCGGCGATACCTTTCTACCAGAACACCCTGTTGAGCACGCTGCTGTTCACGGGAATTCTGTTCGGCGGCTTTCAACTCCTCGAACACCGCTACCCAAGACTGATTGAAGAGAGACCTTGAAAATATTTATCTAACCACGGACGACCGCCAGGGAGGGCGGAAGTGCAGAAATTGCAGGAGCAGATTTCTGCGTACACGGAGTACACGAAGTTAAAAAAACAATATTTATGTTAAAAACCTAAACAAAGAGTCATTGTGAAATAACTTCAAAACATTATTACTAGAATTTCTTTTCTCTGTGTTCTCCGTGCGCTCCGTGGTTAAATGTTTTTGGTTTTTTATAAGGATTTGTGCGCTATCTCACTTGCCTTGAATACGGTTATGCTACATTGCGCGTAAAAAATTTCAGGAGGATATAATAAATGGTTCATAAAACAGCCATCGGTTTTCTGCTTGCCGCCTGCGTGTTTTTGCCGGCTTGCAGCACCATCAACCCGTACACGGGCGAGAAAGAAACTTCCAAGGCCACCAAGGGCGCGGCGATCGGCGCAGCGGCCGGGATAATCGCCGGGATCGCCAGTTCCGACAGCAGCCGCAAGCGCAAGGAGCGCGCTCTGAAACTGGCCGGTATCGGTGCCATTGCCGGTGGCGGCACCGGTTATTATATGGACGTGCAGGAAGCCAAGCTGCGCCAGCGGCTGGAAAACACCGGCGTCAGCGTTTCCCGCGACGGTGAGAACATTATCCTCAACATGCCGGGTAATATAACTTTTGAAACCGACAAGGCCGATGTGAAGTCATCCTTTGTGGACGTGCTCGGTTCGGTTGCCGAAGTACTCAAGGAGTACAAATCCACCATGATCGAAGTGGCCGGCCATACCGACAGCACCGGCAGCGATCGTTACAACCAGCTCCTGTCGGAATCCCGCGCAAGAGCGGTGACTGATGAACTGATGCGTCTGGGTGTTCAGCCGGTGCGGATCGATACCGTCGGCTACGGCGAAACCCAACCGATCGCCTCCAATGACTCGCCTTCAGGCCGCCAGCAGAACCGCCGTGTCGAACTGACCCTGTTGCCTTTTGAAGGGTAATTGAAAGAACTAAAAAAACTTCTTATAGAGAGTTTATCCGCAGATGACCGCAGATTTTCACAGATGATTTAATCTGCGTTTGTCTGCGTCAATCTGCGGATTGAATGTTTGGTTTTGCTTCCTTAAACCACGCCAGCTTGCCTTGTAATTTCACCACCTCGCCGATGATCAACAGCGCCGGTGGTTGCAGGTTGTGTTTGTGCGCCAATGCCGGCAGGGTGGTGATGGTGCCGGTGACCACCCGTTGTTCGGGCAGGGTGGCGTTTTCGACCAGGGCGGCGGGCATATCGGCGCGCATGCCGTTTTGTAATAAATGCTCGCTCACCAACGGCAGGTTTTTCAGGCCCATGTAAAACACCACGGTTTGCATGGGACGTGTCAGCGATTTCCAGTCGAGATCTCCCGCCAGCGCCAGCTCGCCGTCCTTGACGTGACCGGTGACAAAGATACAGCTTTGGGCGTAATCGCGGTGAGTCAGCGGGATGCCGGCATAGGTGGCCGCGCCGGTGGCGGCGGTGACGCCGGGCACCACTTCGAAACGGATGCCGTGTTCCGCCAGCAGTTCGAGTTCCTCGCCGCCGCGGCCGAAGATGAACGGATCGCCGCCTTTCAGCCGGCAGACCCGCTTGCCTTGCTTCGCGTAGTGCAGCATCAGTTCGTTGATCTTGTCCTGGGTTTGCAGGTGGCGGTCGCGCGATTTGCCCACGTCAATTTTTTCGGCATCGCGCCGCACCCGGTCGAGAATCTCCGCCGACACCAGCCGGTCGTACAACACCACGTCGGCCTGCTGCATCAGTTTCAATGCCCGGAAGGTGAGCAGGTCGGGGTTGCCCGGACCTGCGCCGACCAGGTAAACCTCGCCTTGAGGGTTTCGCAGTGAATCTTCAGAAGCGGCCAGCCGATCGCGGAGTTGTTGCAAGCCTTGCTGTTCGGAACCTTTCGCGATGTCGTCGGTGGCCAGTCCCTCGTTGAACACCGA
>DASVCP010000269.1:0-2950 GCA_036381555.1 Gammaproteobacteria bacterium | reverse complement strand
CGGAGCTGAACATTTTCTTGTTTCATGGATTGTCGTCGGAAATCTGAAATGACTGTAAGCCTTAACTGCATGAAATAAGAAAGATCCTGAATTTAATATGGACTGCACTGCTGGAACCAAGGATTTTAAAAAGATATGGTCTAACTGACAATATCAAGAGGAAGATATAACAACTTGAGATGGGGGGTGCGATTAGGCGGTGCACATTTCGAGAAACTTTGTTATAGTCACGACGGGCTGGGCTGTTATGTACTTTGTTTTTCGTTGATTGTTTATTGGCAAATCGAGCATCCGTTCCGTGGTGATTCCGAAACGATCTTCGTTGTTTCCACGAGCATGAGTTGTGCGGCCGGATTATGGGCTTGTATTTGGAGTACTTCCGGCCGTGGCCTTGAAGCCTTTACTTATTATTGAGGGTTAAATACGGCAAGACATTCATGCCGGATACCGGTTGATCAACGTTTGGCATGAAATAAATGTCGCCGGATATTTTCTGTGGAAGATAGGGAAAGCCGTCTTCATGCGCGACATGCCGCGGCAGCATGTTTGGTTTTTTAACCGGCGCACTTGCAAAAATAAGAATTGGAAATGCGGGAGCAAAATTTATTGGTTAATCAAAAGGAGGGCTGATTGGAATGATCCGTATGAGAGAAACTTAAGGAAGTCGGGCTGTTTTACCCTTGACGACGAGGGCTGTCAGACATTTCAACAATAAAATTTGTGAAGGAGACACATGTCATGTTCAAGAACATCAGGGTTTTTTTCTGTTTAATTTCGTTATCGATGGCGCAGTTCCTGTTTGTAATACAGGAAGCTTATGCCGAAGATCCTATTCCCGGCAAATATATCGTGGTTTTTAAGGACCAGGATTTGTCGGAATCGGGTATAGCCATGCTGGCATCGGGTGAAACGGTGCGGCAGGCCGCCGAACGCTTGCTAAGCGAGGCCAGACAGAATCAGCTTTACCTTAACAATCGGCGGGGTATCAGCAATGCGAAAAGTCAGGAAAGCATCGGCCTTGGTTTTGTGTATGGAAACGCAATCAAAGGTTTTTCCGCCTCGCTTACGCCGGATGCCGTGAATCTGCTCCGTCAGAATCCTGACATTGCTTATATAGAGCCTGACAGAGAGGTTAAGTTGCACGCGGTACAAACTCCGACGCCGTCATGGGGGCTCGATCGTATCGATCAGCGGAACTTGCCATTGAATCAGGCATATGAATACTTAAATGACGGTAGTGGCGTGCATGCTTACGTGATCGACAGCGGGATTAGGGCGACTCACAATGAATTTTCGGGAAGAGTCGGAAATGGCTTCGATTTTATAGACAACGATACCATTCCCAACGATTGCAACGGCCACGGTACCCATGTTGCGGGTACGCTGGGCGGAACAAATTTCGGGGTCGCCAAGAACGTTACAATCCATCCGGTGAGAGTTTTTGGTTGCGGGAACACGACTCCGACCAGTACGATCATCGCCGGAATTAACTGGGTAAGCGCCAATAGGCAGCTCCCGGCCGTGGCCAACATGAGCCTGGGCGGCCCGGCTTTGACCGCGCTGGATACCGCAGTTGTGAATTTAATCAATTCCGGCGTTGTGGCGGTCGTCTCAGCAGGTAACGATAACGGCGCAAACGCATGTAATTCAAGCCCTGCGCGTGTAGCCAACGCCTTGACCGTTGCATCTTCAACAATGACCGATCAGAGATCCGGCTTTTCGAATATCGGGAATTGCATTGACATCTTTGCACCTGGTAGTGCCATTGTGTCGGCATGGATTACGAGTAATACGGCTTCAAATACTCTGAACGGGACTTCCATGGCCGCTCCACATGTATCGGGTGTGGCCGCGCTTCGCCTGGATGTCCAACCTTCGCAGACACCCGCTCAAGTGAACACAGCGATTATCAATTCCGCCACCACCAATCGTATTTCGAATCCCGGCAGCGGTACGCCCAATCGATTGTTGTTCAGTGGCTCCGGGAGTTCCAGCAGTTCCAGTTCCAGCTCAAGTTCCGGCGGTAGTTGCCCCGCTTCGGGAACCTTCGTTACGTCGGCTTGCAGTTCGGGGGTGGTCGGTGCGGCCCAGACAGCGGCCAGTACCTGCTGTAACGGCTATTATTCCGTTCCGCAAGGGGGCTACTCCTGCTACGCGTTTTACTGCAATTGAAATAGCTGCTTTAAGCATGAACCCCGTTCTGGCCGAGCGGGGTTCTGCTCAGGTTGTCAGTCATGGTCATGCGCACAGTTTCCATCCAGCAAATATTGCCGCGGTTGTTTCCATGACCGGTTTTCCCGGTGTAGGATAGCGGAGCAGCGGCGGTTGCGAGTACTATGAGCGGTTCGTAGATTCGTACTGCCCGGCAAGAAGCGGAGAACCACGGGGATTATGAATCTTTCGAAAGACGAACTGAACATCGGCAAACGTCCGGGGTTGTTGAGGCGAGGCTACGACAGGGTTACGCACAGATACCGCGTTAGAATTCGAAATAAAGCCATCGAGCGGGCCAAAACCCGTATTTATCTGCATGGCCGGCGCCCGGAAGACTACGAGCCGGATATCCTGGAGACGATCGTCAAGGAAGAAGAGGACAGGATTATGAGCGAGTACAAGTCACGCGGTATTGTCGCGCTGATTGCAGCCTTGGGTTTGAGCCTGTTCCCTTGAGGTGGCGATGTTTCGCTTTCTCGCCAAGTCTGCTCTTATCGCCGTAATTTGGAAGCGCTATCGGCGGACAATCATTTCAACGTTGGCACTGTTTGCCTGTTATTTTCTGGTTTCGCTGTTTCATGGCGATTATGTGGAGTACGCGGTGAACGCCGGAGACAAGGGCTTTCTCTGGCGTTCGTATCTGATCAAGTGGGCGGTACTCATCGGCGTGACGCTTATCTATTATTTGTACAACACTCGTGCGCTTACAAAAAGAGAGGCTGATGATTTGCCTCCG
>DASVCP010000268.1:0-9702 GCA_036381555.1 Gammaproteobacteria bacterium | reverse complement strand
TTTTTACTTCGTCGCGGAACAGGCCGGCGATATGGGCCAGTTTGCCGTAATGGGCGGGAATCAGACTTTCGAGCTTTTCCCTGATCAACCGCGTCAGCACCGGTGCGTTGCCGTTGCTGCTCACCGCGATCACCACCGGCGAACGGTCGACGACGGCCGGGAAGGTGAACGTGGAGAATGCGGGTCGGTCAACGACGTTGATGGGTACGTGGCGGGCGAGGGCCTGTTGGTAAACCGGCGCCGGGTCGATTGATGCATCGGCGACAATGACCAGGCATTTGCCGTCGAGCAAGGCCGGTGCGTATCCGTCGGCGAGGTGCGCGATTTGTCTGTTATCCGCCAGGGTGTGCAGACCGTCATGCAACGTGGCGGCAACCACCGTCACCCTGCCGCCGGCCTTGAGCAGCAGTTCGGTTTTCGCCAGCGCCGCCTGACCGCCGCCGATCACCAGGCAGTCGCGGTCACGGATGTTCAGGAATATGGGCAGGGTTTGCAATTTCAGCGGCACCGGATATTTATCCGCGTGGGCGGTGCCCACCCTACGTCGATCGGGGTAGAGTGGGCACTGCCCACCGTTTCCTGTCGTGGAACAATCATGCGGTTATTTCAACTTACTTATCCGGGAGGTCGTGCCGGGATGCAACCCGCACTCCTTGTTCTCCGGATTCTCCCACCACCAGCGGCCCGAACGGATGTCCTCGCCGGGGGTGATCGCGCGGGTGCAGGGCGCGCAGCCGATGCTGGGATAGAACCGGTCGTGCAGTTTGTTATACGGCACGTCGAAGGCCTTGAGATAGGCCCACACGTCTTTCTCCTCCCAGTCCGCCAGCGGGTTGGCCTTGTACAGGCCGAAAGCCTCGTCGTACTCGATTTCGGCGAGATCGGCGCGGGTGACGGACTGCGAGCGCCGCTGGCCGGTGATCCAGGCATCCTGGCCGGCCAGCGCCCGTTTCAGCGGCTCGACCTTGCGGATGCCGCAGCATTCCTTGCGCAGCGCCACGCTTTCATAAAAGGCGTTAATGCCCTTGTTGAGGGTGTAGTTCTCGATGGCGGCGGTGTCCGGATAGTAAAGTTTCAGTTTGTAGCCGTACCTGTCCTGGACTTCCTGCATCAGTTCGTAGGTTTCCAACGGCAGCCGGCCGGTATCCAGGCTGAAAATGCCGATTTGCGGGAATTCCTTAAGAATAAGGTCGGTAAGCACCATGTCCTCGGCGCCCAGGCTGTTGGCGAAAACGATTTTTTGATACCGGCCGGACAACTCCCGGATCACGGCCCGTGCCGAGTCGATTTTCGCCTGTAGTGCTTCGCTAAAATCCGCCATGCTTTACCGCCGCAATGCGTGTTATGAAAATGAAGGCCGCGCCGCGTTTGACACAGAGCGGCATTGTATACGATTGGCTGCTGTCTGCGGCCGAATACTAAAGGGAGTCATTAATTTCCTAAAGGAATATTTTTTTATTTTTTTATTTCAAAATGACATATACTGAGGCTGTCAGCATGCAAAGTTTTGGAACGCTATGAAACTACAGCAGCTAAGGTTCTTGTCGGCGATCGCCAAGCACAACCTCAATATTTCGGCCGCGGCCGAGCACCTGTACACCTCCCAGCCCGGCGTCAGCAAGCAGATCAAGCTGTTGGAGGAGGAACTGGGGGTGGAGCTGTTCAATCGCAGCGGCAAGCATCTCACCCAGATCACCCCTGCTGGCCGCAGCATTATCGCCAGGGCCGACGCCATCCTGAAGGAAGTCGCCAATATCAAGCGGCTGTCGGAGGAATTTCGCGACCCGCAAAAGGGCAGGCTGGACATCGCCACCACCCACACGCAGGCGCGTTACATGCTGCCCCCGGTGATACAGGCGTTTCGCCAGCAGTACCCGGACGTGGACCTGCACCTGCACCAGGGCACGCCGCGGCTGATTTCCGAAATGGCCGTGTCCGGCGAAGTCGAATTCGCGGTCGCCACCGAGGCGCTGGCGCTCTACAGCGATTTGATCATGATCCCCTGTTACCGATGGAACCGTTGCGTGGTGGTGCCCGCCGGCCATCCGCTGACGTCCGTGCAGCAGTTGACGCTGGAAACACTGGCCGAGTATCCCATTGTCACTTATGTCTCCGGCCTGACAGGCCGGCAGCATATGGACAACGCGTTCAAGCAGGCGAATCTCGAGCCTGATCTGGTATTCACCGCCACCGATGCCGATGTCATCAAGACCTATGTCCGCCTCGGACTGGGTGTGGGGGTGATTGCGCGCATGGCCTACGAGCCCGACAATGACGCGGACCTGGTCGCCATCGATGCCGGTCACCTGTTCGAGCCGAGCATCACCAAAATCGCTTTTCGGCGCGGCACTTACCTGCGCGGTTACATGTACAAATTCATGGAGTTGTTCGCGCCCCATCTCACCCCGGAAACGATCGATACCGCCGCAGCCGGTCCCAATCAGGAAGCCGTGGACAAGCTGTTCCACGAGGTCAATCTGCCGGAGCGTTAAAGGCTGAAGCTCGCTGAGCGATATATTCGGGTATATATCGCTCAGGGGACGTCACGCTATCATCAGGATTTATCTTCTCAACGCCGGAAAGACCGCACTCTGGTCTGGAAAGCGGCTCTGCCCGCATTAATGATTTGGCTTGACCAGATTACCTCTGCCGATCGTCGTTTTCTATATGCCAGCCGGGAAAATCCCCATAAAAGGCTATAACAAAGAGCGGTCTTTATAAGATTCCGGCATGAATAAAAGGGATTTTTGCAAGCCGGACCCTTATAGTCATAGTGGTAAGTCCTAAAAGGGTTGAAACTTACAAAATGGTATGACAGCATGGCGGCCTTGCAGATATTTTGGTAAGACCAAAGACAGCAAAGGATTGAAACCCCAAGGATCGAATTCGTAAGTCCGGGAAGGCTCCTGTTGGCTTGCCGGATGTCATCGAAGGGCCTCAAGGACGAAGGCTGCAAACCGATTACTCAAAAATGCTCTTAATTTTGTACCTGCCTCAATGGAGGGGAAAATGAAAACTGTTACGCGAGCGGCTCTTGTACTTATTCTCCTTGGCGGCCTGATCGGCTGTAAAAGCAGTAACGATGGAGACGGTGGCAACGGCAATATTATTCCTCCCGATACAAGTTCTTCATCGACTTCATCATCAGGAGGCAATATTACAAACACGGCCCTTCCGGTATACGAGAGCTTTGGTTCCTACACGAACTTCGATCAGGCCGATGTTATTGATTTCTTTAGTACGAATTATAAAGCCCTCGCAACGCCGGCTGGATCAGATCCAAGACCTTCCTTCTATTATCCGACTTGCTGTTTTTTTGAAAGTGACGACCCAAACAGCAATATTACCGTTGACCATCAAAACAGGATGGGAGTCATTAGCGATAATGGCGATCCTTCGTTGCTGTTAAGCAATACCCGTTTCAGCATTGCTCAAACTCTGTCTCCGCTTGCATCGGCATCGGCTACTGATCCCAAGAAGGACTCCACACCCGGCACGGCAGGCGCTGGCCAAAGCTGGGGTGAACTTGATTTAAGTCAGCCTTATAAGATTTCATTTTGTGTTGCCGATGCCAGCGGTACCGGCAGCAGTACTCAGATTTATGTGGACAACAACACAACCGGTGAGGCCAACTCCATTCATGGAGGTGGCAGTACAGGCTCACGAATTTTCAATGTTCCGACCAGTGATTTGGTTCCCGGTCAACGTGTGGAAATCGAGATCCCGGGCGACACGACGTTGATGCCGGGAGGCCCTGTGGTAACTACAAAGACAGCGCAAGTGGGCACTGCTAATTCGTTTCTGCAGTTCAGGGTTTCGAGCGGTGGTTCCGCAATTATTGATGACCTGCTAATCGAATATCAAAGCGACGTTGGTAATACGCCAGTCCCGGCTTGCCAAGTCTTTACACCCGCTACAGCTCCAGGAACACCGGCAGCGCCAAATCTCAGCGCAGGAGACGGGCAAATCAATGTAACTTGGGCGGGCGTTCTGGGCGCGACCAGTTACGATATACTTTACAATACTACAGATTCCACAACTGCAGGATTGCCACAGACCATAGATGATGTTACAGCAACCAATACAACGATTACCGGCCTAACCAACGGTACTCCATACTATGTTTTTATAAGGGCTAGCAATTCCGCAGGCGACAGTAACTATAGTTCGAGCGCTTCAGCAACACCGACTGCTCCTGGCCCAGGCTGCACGCCGACGACAATGGTTCCGGCTTCGCCAACCAATGGTATTTTATGGAATGTCTACGATGGGTGCCTGGATCCAAATTCCGCTGGAGCGGTCATACTGAATGGCAGCACTTCATCGAATTTTGATTTTTCCGGATCATCCGATTCGGCACTCTTTACAGCCAATGGTGACGGTACCGCAAGCCTGGATGCGACAGCGCTTGGTGACGATAGGAGTTATGGCGACATTGACGGCATAGTTAATGATACTGGAACCTATCCAAAGACATTTACATTTATTGCGCGGGTCGATACTCCGACAAACTTACACCGGGGATTTGAAATCGAAGCTGGATTCGCCGATACGGGCATGACTGGTAGTCGAGTGAAGATGATTCTTCGACCCGATTCAGGCGCGGACGGTCTCATTCAGTTAGAGAGAATCAGCGGAGGAACCAGCAGCGACGATACTTCCGAGTCCGAGCAGGCAATGAGTGACGGATATCATATCTATCACGTTTCTTATACGTTGTCTGATGCAAGGACAATCACGGCGGTTATATATAGAGATGGGATTGATATTTCATCTTCTTTCGATCTTGATATCACAGATGTAACGCCTAGAGACGGTACTGACAACCATATCCGAATCGGGGAAAACGGCAGCAGTACTTATCGGGCTGACATAGACTGGATTGTCTGGACCAACGACCCGACGGCAGCCGCGCTGACTCCGGCTCAATTGGAGGGAGAATTGCCCGAGGACATTGGTGAGTTAGGCCCCTATGCTTCTCCATCAGCGCCGGTTTGGACAACCGCTGAATTGGATCTTGTTGGGGCATCAGGGTCTGTTCCAAGTGGCTCCATCAGTCAAAACACCGCGACAGATGTCACGATTACAGCGTCAGGCGGCAACATGTCTTCAAGTGGCCACAGAGTTTACTTTGCATACCAGGAAGTGACTGGTGATTTTACGTTTACCGCGCGAGTGGTTTCTATCACTCCTACTGCTACGCTGACCAATCTGAACAACAACGCGTACCGTTATGGAATCATGATTATGGATGATATAAATCCGGCGCCGGATTATGGATCTCTGGCTCGCTGGGCATCGCTTGGGTACTACGCCTTGACGGATACTCCAACCTTCCAGGGTTCCAGAACTGTCAAGGAAGACAGTGCTCCGGGTGCAACCCGATCAAGGTCCAATGAGGATCAAGTGGTGGGCACTTACTATTTGAGAATTACCAGAACAGGAACGGCTTATACCCTTGAGATTTCTCCGGACGACGTGACTTACTCGGTCGAACGTTCCGGTAATTTCACCGCCGTGGATGATACATGGTACGTGGGTATGTTTGCGGCGCCGGATGAAGAAGTAACTATTGTCTATGACAATATCTCTATTGTTCAGTAATGGTTGGGATCTTCAGGCTGGGGCTGTTCTCATATAAAGGGCAGCCCTCCGGATACTAAAGACTTCGCTTATTCAAGGCGTTTTGTAAGTGACGGTCACCAAGTTAATAGTCAGGAAGCTGAGTCTTAAATAATTTCAAGATGGGGTAATTAAGCATGATTCTATTCAGAAAAAGACTATTGCCAACAATGATTGCAATAATGGCATCCGGTTTTGTTACCGCTCAAGCGCAAGACGACGTGCAGTCGGAAAATAATCAGGTTGATGAAGAGATTGTCGTCGAAGGTGTACGCGGTGCTGAGCTTAACGCCCGTGAAGCCGAGCGTAGCAAGGATATATTCAGTTCAATAATTACCCAGGACGACGCGGGAAACTTCGCCGATCAGAATGTTGCCGAATCTTTGCAACGGCTGCCGGGCATCACTCTGCAAAAATCGGAAGGCGAGGGAAAGTTCATCAATTTGCGTGGCCTGGGCCCTGGCTTTGTGTCCGTCAATATGAACGGCTCTGATCTGGCAAACGCCGGAGGTGGCCCGGAAGGTGTGGAAGACCGCGGTTTCTCGCTGGATGCCATTCCAGCCGATGTCTTGCAATCAATTGAGGTACTGAAAACGCTGACGCCCGATCATGATCTTGATTCCATAGGCGGTAGCGTCAATGTCAAGACTCTTTCGGCATTGGACCGCGGACGGGATTCTCTGAAAGTAACCGCCCAAGGTTTTTACCAGGAGTTCAGCGAGGAGTGGTCGCCAAAATTCACCTTGCAGGGTACCAAATTACTGGCCGATGACACTTTCGGGATAGGCTATTCGCTGTCCTACGAGGAGCGTGTCACCCAGGTGTATGAAACACGCCATCATAACACCGATGTTCCACGCTACATCCAGGTTGACGATACAGAGCTTCCGCCTCCCACGGCCGGTTCGCCGAGAATGCTGATCCCCTGGGAACTCGAAAACAGGCAGGAAAATGCCGAAAGGGAGCGCATGGCCGTATTGATTGACTTTGAGTATCGCCCAAGCGACACCAGCAAGTACTTTGCCAGGCTGAGTCGCACCGAGTACACCGATAATGACGAGGCGCTCCGGGAATATTATCGTTTTGCACAATCGGGTGATGAAGAAACCGCATATATTGATTTGGAAACTAATACGTTCGGAGTGGGCGGCGCCGACCTTCAGCATCAGTTTTTTATCCAGGAATCCACCACCATCACAGACGTGTTTTCTGTAGGGGGGGAGAATCTTTTTGGTGAAAACTGGACCTTGAACTATGATCTCTCCACTTCAAGGGCGGAGGATGAAAAACCTGACGGCCGTCGTGTTCAGTTTCGTCTTCGGGATTTGGCCGTTTTGGGGAGATTCGGGCCGGAGTTCATAAACGGCCAAGTGGTTACTCCGGCTCAATTGGCGGAGCTGGGGGGATTGGCAGATGTCGCGGGCACGGGGGGGAACGGTCCGTCCGGTTATCAACCCGGCGAGGTCGTACAACCGTTTATGCTTTATGACAACATATTCATTGAGCCTGGCTTCCGAGAGGATACCATTGATCAATTGACCCTTGATCTTCGAAAGGATTACAACAGCGGCTTCGTCAATTATATTAAGACCGGGTTCAAAATTCAAAATCGCGAGCGCGATCGCGATCGGGACCGCGCCAGTGTCGTGCCCGGAGACAAGGCGATTGAAGGCTGCATGGGGGACCTCGAATGTGTGACTTTTGCGGGATCAAGGCTGGGTGACTTCGAGACATACATCTCTGAACAGCCGGCGTTCGACCATGCTTTTATCACGCGGAGCGAGGCGGAGAGATTATTGGCGATTACCCGTCCTATTGCCGACAACTATGATCCGGATAATGTAGAGATAGAGAGCAACCGACTGGATTACAACCTGACAGAAGATACGTCCGCGCTTTATTTTATGGCGGAGTTTCAGTTGAGTGATCATGAAACCCTGATCGCAGGTGCCCGTTATGAGCAAACCGATTTTGAATCGGACGGTTATCTCACGATACGAAACGACCGTTCCGAGGACCCGGATTCGCTGACGTCCCTTGATATTGCCATTCCTCTTGAAGGTACTTCCAATTCCTATAGCGATATCTTTCCGAGTTTGCATTACCGGAATGAACTTAGGGAGGATTTGCTCATCAGGGCAGCACTGTGGACCAGCTTCTCTCGTCCTTCATTCGAGCAGAACCGGGCATTCGCTGAAATCGCAGACCGGGTTATTTTCTGCAATAACGATTCTGCAAATTCGGCCTTTGGCGAGTGCAGCGATGACCCCGCCGATCTTCAGGGCGATGAGTTGAACTATGACGATGCGTACAAGGCGGATAATCTTGTTCTTTCCCCTGAAAACTCGTTCAGATTCGGCAACCCTAAGCTTGATCCGATGACTTCTGTCAACCTGGATTTCTCCATCGGCTGGTATGCGAGCGAAGACTTGTTCTTGCAGGCAGCCATTTTTTATAAGGACATCGACGACTTTATCGTCGACGTTTCCGGCGCTGATATCGCTTTGAATCAGTTGGCGTTTACCTTGCCTGTCGATCAGGTGACGGCGTTTGTTATTCCTTCCGATCTGGTGGTGACAAATGGTACGACGTATTTGAACGGCGAGGGCGCCGAAGTTTACGGGTTGGAGCTGACATACAACCACTACTTTACACAAGGAATGCTTAATGGCTTCTTTATCCAAAGTAACTTGACGTTTCTAGACAGTGAAGCTTCCGTTGGTGAAACGATTCGCGCGTCGGAAATTCAATTGCCCGACCAAGCGGACGTTACCTACAACTTGACGCTGGGATGGGAAAATGACGATATCTCGGTAAGGTTTATCACGAATTATCACAGCGAGATTTTAAAGCGTATCGGCGCATGTACCGCTGCGGATATTCAGGCGGATGCTGTGGCAGGTTTTCCGGAGAATTGTCGGGACTGGGCCGATGTCTACCAGGATGAAGCGGTAAGTTACGACATTAAGGCGACTTATCAGATCACCGATGACCTGAAACTGTATTTTGACGCCCTGAATATAACCGATGAAGTGGACTTCCACTATTTCGAGGGCAACCGGTTTTCCAATGGAAATATCCTGTTCCGCTCCGAGCGCTATGGTAACTCTTATCAGATCGGTCTCAACTATAGATTTATGTAGGTAATCTGGTTCCGGTAAGGCCGCCCACATAATATGTGGGCGGCCTTGTATTGCGGTTCTTCTGTCTTCCTTGGAGTGGCGGCCATGATTGGTTGGACTCTTTTCGTTTCGTGTCGTGTTCCCTGTAACGATCTTTGTGATCGAGGATTGTGTAGATGATTAAAGCGGGTGAAATGTTGATGGCTGTTGTCGTGGTTTCAATCCTAATGGGGGGCTGCAAAGGCGCCAATCCCGAAACCATACCCCCGGCGAATTCCTCGTCAAGTTCAAGTTCTTCTTCGAGCAGCGGCGCATCCGCTGCGGACGTCATTACTATCCAGGAGAGCGAAACCGGTTTTTGTCACGTTGACGGCGTAATCGTCTCGGCCGGCAACGGTTTTACCGGTACTGGCTATGCCAACCCGGCAAACGATCAAACCAACGGCATCGACTGGCGTATCAATGCGCCCGCCGCGGGTACGTATACGTTAATGTTCCGCTATGCGAGCACCTCGTCGGCCATGTCGAGTGTCGCAATTAACGAAGAGTCGATGACAGCTGTAAACTTTCCTTCAACCGGTTCCTTGTCAGACTGGGCGGAAGTCTCGGTGAATGTGGCGCTGGCGGTCGGAGACAACGATATCAACCTGGGGACCTCAAGCAGTGGCGGCAATCCGAATATTGATTTGCTGACCGTCACCGGCAACAATCCTCAGGCCGTTGCCTGTGCGGTCGATGCCGCCGCGCAGAATGCCGCCGCCTGTAATGCGCTGACGGCGTCGGCATCGAGTACCGTCGATCCCAATGAGCTGATGGGTTTTGCCGCCGTAAGCGCGATGGGCGTGGCGACGACTACCGGCGGCGACGCGGCGACCCCGGTCACGGTCACCAACTATGCAGAGCTCGACAACGCTGTCAGCGGCGATGTACTGAAGGTGGTACAGGTCTCCGGAACGAT
>DASVCP010000267.1:0-2681 GCA_036381555.1 Gammaproteobacteria bacterium | reverse complement strand
AACACCAAGCATGCCCTGCGCAACATGGACCGCAAAGCGACCATCACCTTGAGAACGCGGCGGGTCAACGACGGCAAAAGAGTGCAAATTGAAGTAACGGATAACGGCTGTGGTATTCCCAAACACCTGCAACACAACATGTTCTCATTCGGTTTCACAACCAAGGAAATGGGGCACGGCTTCGGCCTGCATATGAGCGCGAATACCGCCAAAGCCATGGGCGGTACATTAAGTTTCTCCAGTGAGGGGGAAGACCAGGGCACTACGTTTATCCTTGAGTTACCATTCGTACCTTACACTGATGCTCAACCGGACAAAGGAGGGATGGCCGCATGAGCGATTCACCTGAAAAGGTCTATCGTTTGCTGGTTATAGACGATAATCGTGCAATTCACGAAGACTTCCGCAAGATATTGATACCCAACCCGGCGCTGTCCGCGCTGGAAAACATGGAAGCCGATCTGTTCGGTGAGAACGTTGAAATAAAGGAGCGTCAATGCTTTACCATTGATTCGGCCTTTCAGGGGAAAGACGGCTTGGAGCTGGTCCGCCAATCCATGGCCCAGGGCCGGCCCTACTCGCTGGCTTTCGTGGATATGCGCATGCCGCCGGGCTGGGACGGAATTGAAACGATTCAGCATATCTGGGAAGAAGACCCGGAATTGCAGATCGTCATCTGCTCCGCCTATTCCGACCACTCGTGGTCCGAAATCTCACAGCGCCTCGGCAGCAGCGATCGGCTTTTGATACTGAAAAAGCCTTTCGATAACGTCGAAATTACACAAATGGCGCATGCTATGAGTCGTAAGTGCGTACTTAACCGGCTGGAAAAACGCTACCGGGAACTTGGCCAGACGGAATCCGCGCCGGAAACGCATATGGTCAAGCAACAACTTGATGCGTTGTCGAAATTTATCGGCGCCATAGACTCACAATTTCGTGAACCATTGCAGGATGTCCGCAAAAGCGTCGATCTCCTCAATCAATCCTTTAATGAACTGTCCGCCACGCTGATAAACTTGCGGAACACACTGGCGGCGGGAAGTGACCTGCAACCCGACCAGTTACTTACCGAAATTCAGGCGGTGACTGCCGCCGGCAACCTGACGCATATTCAGGAAAATATACCCGGGCTGTTTAGCCGGTTGCAGAAAACCCTGGAGCAGATCAATTTTAATGTGGATGATCTTCGGGGCATGGTGGACAACACCACGATGCATTAGTCCCTAAGATAGGCTGAACGAAAAAAAGCCCCGCGGGGCGCGGGGCTTAATCCAAAAAATAACCACAGATTAAAGGGGGTATTACCGATTATAGACGGTCTGACCCGGGATGCAATCTGCGGAACTGGGAAATTTACGTATTACTTGCTCTTACCCTGGTTGGCCACCGCCTCCATAAGCTTTTTCACTGTTTCCGGATCCCCCAGGTATTCGCTGCGGATCGGGCGCAGATCCTGATCCAGCTCATAAACCAGAGGCAGGCCGGTGGGAATGTTGAGCTTCAGCACCTCTTCGTTGCTCATGTCATCAAGGTACTTCACCAACGCCCGCAAACTGTTGCCATGGGCGGCGATCAGGACACGTTTACCCGTGCGAATTTGGGGCACGATCGCGTCATGCCAATAGGGCAGTACCCGCTCGATGGTATCCTTGAGGCTCTCGGCTCTTGGCAGCACCAGCTTGTCCAGCTCCCGGTAGCGGACATCGTGCCCGGGGAAGCGCTCATCTGATTCATCCAGCGCTGGCGGCGGGATGTCGAAGCTGCGGCGCCAGATCAACACCTGCTCTTCGCCGTGCCTGGCGGCGGTTTCCGCCTTGTTCAGCCCCTGCAACGCGCCGTAGTGGCGTTCGTTCAGCCGCCAATGACGATAAACCGGGATATACATCTGGTCGGTTTCGTCGAGCACCGTCCATAAGGTGCGGATCGCGCGTTTCAAAACCGAGGTAAAAGCAACATCGAAAGCGTAGCCCTCCTGCTTCAAACGCCTGCCTGCTTCACGCGCTTCGGACAGTCCCTTCTCGCTGAGGTCGATGTCATACCATCCGGTGAACCGGTTTTCCTTGTTCCACTGACTCTCGCCGTGGCGAATCAGCACAAGTTTGTAAGTTTGCCTGGAAATAAGCTTTCTCCCATTTTCAGTTTGACGATATTTACCGCCGGCACCCCACCGGCCGGGTATTTTAACGATCCGCTTCCGGTTTTACATCCACATTTTCGGCCGCACGTTGCCGCAGTACGAGTTTCGACGCGAAGATTCCCACCTCATAAAGCAGCCACATCGGAATTGCCAGCAGCGTCTGCGATATCACATCGGGCGGAGTCAGCAACATGCCGATCACGAAAGCGCCGACAATGATATAGGGCCGTTTTTCCGCCAGCGCCTGCGGCGTCGTGATGCCCACCGCGACCAACAGTACAGTCGCCACTGGAATCTCGAAAGCCGCACCGAACGCAAAGAACAACGCGATCACAAAATCCAGGTAACGGCCGATATCGGTCATTACCGCCACGCCTTCCGGCGCCATGCCGATAATAAAGGCAAAAACAATGGGGAACACCAGGAAATAGGCAAACGCCACGCCGAGATAAAACAGCAGGATACTGGAAACCAGCAAGGGAAACGCCAGCCGTTTTTCTTTCCGGTATAGCCCGGGCGCGACAAACGCCCAGATATGGTA
>DASVCP010000266.1:0-6150 GCA_036381555.1 Gammaproteobacteria bacterium | reverse complement strand
TATGGACCCATTGCCCGTTTCGACCGTCGTAGTGTGTTTGGCGGACCGGTCCGTCCGGTTTGGGCGATCTTTCCGGTTTTGCTGGCGATTTCGGTTCTTGCTTTCACCGCGGTTGTCCCTGCTCTCATTACGATTGGCGCGGTCTTGACCGCCGCCATTGTTCCTATTTTGCCGGCGGTTTTGCTTGCTGTGGTTGTTGCCACGCTGCCGTTCACTGCGGTCCAGGCCTTGTCTTTCGCGTTCGTTTCCAGTCTTTCTTTTGGTGGTGGTTTTTCTGCCGCCGCCAAACAATGCTTTAATCAATCGCATAAACCAGCCGGCACGCTTTGGGGCGGGAGCTGTGGGAATAATGTCTTTAACGGCGGGAGTTTCTCCTCTGACGCCAGCTTCTTTTTCGACGGCCGCGGGAGCCATTGGTTCTTTTTGGGGAGTGGCCAACTGGTAACTGTTTTTGCCTTCCTGCTCCGCCAGTTCAGAGAGCCTGGTGCGCTCTACAATATAATTGGGTGATTGAAGGTCGGGGTTGGGGACAATCAGGATATCCACCATATTACGCGCTTCCACTTCGCGGACCATCTCGCGTTTTTCATTGATGAGAAAGGTTGCGACTTCGATGGGTACTTGGACGATGACCCGTGCTGTATTTTCCTTCATAGCTTCCTCTTCCATCAGTCGCAGAACCACCAGAGACAGGGATTCGATGCTCCGAATGGTGCCATGGCCGTTGCAGCGGGGGCAGGTAATCAGGCTGGATTCCCCAAGAGAAGGACGTAGTCGTTGTCGTGACATTTCCAGCAGGCCGAAGCGTGAAATTCGACCCGTTCTGACCCGGGCTCTGTCTAACTTCATGGCCAGGCGCAGGCGGTTTTCCACTTCGCGCTGGTTCTTATTGGAAGCCATATCAATGAAGTCGATGACAATCAGACCACCCAGGTCGCGTAACCGGAGTTGACGGGCGATTTCGTCGGCGGCCTCCAGGTTGGTCTGCAAGGCAGTTTCCTCAATATCACTGCCTTTGGTGGCTCTCGCCGAGTTGATATCGATAGCTGTCAGGGCTTCGGTATGGTCGATTACCAGAGCTCCCCCTGACGGCAGGGTCACCGAGCGCTGGTACGCGGACTCAATTTGAGACTCGATCTGAAAGCGGCTGAACAGCGGGATGGATTCGGTATATTTTTTGAGCTTGCGGACCTCGCCGGGCATGATTTGCTGCAGGAAGTTATGCGCCTGGTTGTAGACAGTGTCCTCATCGATGATGATTTCACCGATATCCGAGCTGTAATGGTCACGCAGGGCGCGGATAATGACATTGCTTTCCTGGTAAATCAGAAACGGCGCTGCACGCTCTTGGCTTGCATGGGTGATTGCCTGCCAGACATTGAGTAGATAGTCCAAATCCCACTGCAACTCTTCCAAAGCTCTTCCCACGCCGGCTGTTCGTACGATTACGCCCATGCCTTCCGGGAGGTTGAGTTGATTGAGAATATCCCGGACTTCGGAACGATCATCCCCTTCGATTCGACGCGATACTCCACCCGCGCGTGGGTCGGTAGGCATTAAAACGAGATAACGTCCGGCAAGCCCGACTTTGGTGGTCAACGCGGCGCCTTTTGAACTCCGCTCTTCCTTTTCCACCTGAATAATGAGTTCCTGGCCTTCCTTGATACTGTCACGGACATTGATACGTCCACCGTCTTTCGGGGGATTGCCGGTTAGGAGGTAGTTGGCGCTTATTTCCTTAAAAGGTAGAAACCCATGGCGTTCCGAACCATAATCGACAAACGCCGCTTCGAGGCTGGGTTCGATCCGGGTAATTTTCCCTTTATAGATATTGGCCTTTTTCTGCTCCTTTGAAGGTACCTCAACGTCTAAGTTGTAAAGTTTCTGGCCATCGACCAGGGCTACCCGCAGCTCTTCCGGCTGGGTAGCGTTGATTAACATCCGCTTCATATAAAACCCTGTGAGTTAGGTGCCCCTCACACGCTTCGATCGGACTCAACGACAAATTACCAGTATGCTGCCATCCGGAATATTGTTTATTTATGCCGGGTTCCCGGCATAATAGGCTGCCAATAAGCGCAGTTATGAGTCCTAATAATTGATTCATCACAATCGATTTATCTAGAGTATGTGGAGCATGTTTATTAATAATTAAAACCCGGACGCCAATTCGGGCCATCCGGTGTTTTAAGCGTAAAATCGGGGGTTGAATCCTCAACTCCCGTCGAATAGTGGTTTTAGTCTGTCACAAAGAACGTTATTTTGAGCACCCTTGCTACAGCAATAACACTTGTAGACAAGTATTCTTTATTTCAGTTTCTCAAACTATAACACGTCTCCCCGAAATGCATCAAATACTTGATTTGGTTATGGTTTCCAAATGAGCTCTGTGAGAATGACCCAAGTGGAGTATGTGGGTATCGACGCCAGCCGGGAAGGGCAGCGGCTGGACAATTTTCTGGTTGCCCGCTTGAAAGGCGTGCCTAAAAGCGTGATATATCGGATTCTCCGAACCGGCCAGGTCCGGGTCAACAAGGGCAGGGTCAAGCCCGGTTATAAGTTGCGGGCGGGGGACGAGGTAAGGATTCCGCCCCTTAGTATTGCCGCCCCCGACACCGTCCTTGAGAATGATGCGCAAAGGGTTGCCCAGATGGTCGGGGCGGCAATTTTGTATGAGAACGAGGATTTTATGGTAATAAACAAACCCTCCGGACTCGCGGTGCACGGAGGTAGCGGGCTGCGATATGGACTGATTGAGGCGCTGCATGCCTGCCCGCCCTATGCCAACGTTGAGCTGGTCCATAGGCTGGATCGCGGCACCAGCGGGTGTCTGTTGCTGGCAAAGCACCGTTCCGCACTGCGGGAGTTGCACGAATTGCTGCGAAAACATGAGATTGATAAGACCTATCTGGCTCTGGTATCGGGGCGTTTTTCGGCCGGATCTTTAACTGTAGATGCACCTCTGGATCGGGGCCGATTAAAGGGAGGCGAGCGAATGGCGGTTGTCAGCGACACCGGGAAAGCCGCCTACACGTCCATACGCGTGGTTGAGCATTTCCCGCAAGCGCAGGCGAGTCTTGTGGAAGTCAGAATCGATACCGGACGTACCCATCAGATCAGGGTCCATTGTGCCGCCCAGGGGCACCCATTGGCGGGAGATGACAAGTACGGCGACCGTGATTTCAATCGCAGGATGCGCAAACTCGGTTTGCACAGAATCTTTTTGCATGCCGCCCGCTTGCGTTTTGACCGGGGAGGGCGCCCTTTCGAAATCACCGCGCCGCTCAACTCTGAATTATCCAATATAATCAACGCGTTAAAATGAATCGAAAATCTTATAAGCTGTTGATTTTTGATTGGGATGGAACCTTAATGGATTCCCTGGCAAAAATCGTGTCTTGTTTACATGCAGCCCTGGCGCAGGCCGGTTTGCCGGCCAGAACCGATGCGCAACTGCGACACATAGTCGGTCTTGGCATCCACGAAGCCATAGACCACCTTTTCCCCGAAGGCGTGCTCCCCGAAAGCCGGAGACTTGTTGTTGAAACTTACCGACATCGGTTCATATATGGGGACCCCACACCCGCCCGTTTGTTTCATGGTGTCGAGGCAATGCTGGATAGGCTGATGGAGCAGGGATACTTTCTGGCGATTGCCACCGGCAAGAGCCGTTCAGGCCTTGACGCACTTTTGACGGAACTCGGTTTATCCGCCCGCTTTCACAGCAGCCGTTGTGCCGATGAAACCTGTTCAAAGCCTGATCCAAGAATGCTGATTGAAATCCTGGCCGATCTGGGTGTCAAACCCAGCCAGGCGTTAATGATCGGTGATACCGAGTTTGACGTCAAAATGGCGAAATACGCCGGCATGGACGCGGTGGCGGTGAGTCACGGTGCTCATACACGTCAGCAACTGTTGGCCGCCGGTCCCTTGGCGCTACTGGAAAATGTCACTAATCTGTTATCATGGCTGGATTGCAAAGGTTCCGCTGAACATTGGCAGTGATCGGCATAAGGCACGACTATTCCCTTACGAACAACAAAGATAACGGTATATTGCAATGCAAGATGAGCGGACAAATCATTCTTCCGAATCCGGCACAAGCAATGGTCATGGCCACCAGCAAACCTGGGAGCGCGAACTGCTGACTCGCCTGGCGATGTCGACATTGAATGAGCAGCGCAGGGCACGACGCTGGCGTATCTTTTTTATTTTGCTCGGTTTTGTCTATTTCGGCTTGCTTTTGGTGTTGCTTGGCCAGGTGGGAGTGGAGGAAGGGGCGCAACAAGGCCCGCATACCGCCGTGGTCGATATAACCGGCATTATCTCACCGGAATCAACCGCCAATGCCGAAGACATCATCCACAGTTTGAACAAGGCGTTTGAGAACGAAGATACGGTCGGAGTGATACTAAGGATTAACAGTCCAGGCGGTAGTCCCGTCCAGGCCGGTTATATTTACGATGAAATGATCCGTTTGCGAAGCAAATACCCACATATTCCCTTGTATGCCGTTATTGAGGATATGGGGGCTTCCGGGGGCTATTACGTGGCTGCGGCCGCGGAAAAAATATACGCCGATAAGGCCAGTATCGTTGGATCCATTGGAGTGCGCATGGACAGCTTTGGTCTGGTGGAAGCGATTGATAAGCTCGGCATTGAACGACGCCTTATGACGGCCGGTTCCAATAAGGCGCTGTTGGATCCTTTCCTACCCGAAGACGAACTTGCCCGACTGCACATACAAAATATGCTGGACAATATCCACCTGCAGTTTATCAACGCCGTAAAAAGCCAGCGTGGAGACCGATTGATTGCCAACGAGGATCTTTTCAGCGGGTTGATTTGGACAGGGGAAAAAAGCATTTCGCTCGGTTTGGTGGATGCACTGGGGGGCGTAAACTATGTTGCCCGTGAAGTGGTTGGAGAAGATACATTGCGCGATTATACCCCTAAAAGAGATTTCTTCGATCGCTTGTCACAGGGGATGGTCGCCATGTTGGCTGAAGTATTAAACAGTAGCACCCGCGCTAGGCTTGAATAACGACTTCAGGTGATGTCTCCTCAACCTTAAGGAGAAGAGCAAGGCCAATGGGTTGCCTGAGTCCAAAACTTTACACCGCCGCACAAGTCCGTGAGATGGATCGTCATGCCATAATGGACCATGGTATCTCCGGTTACGAATTGATGGAGCGCGCCGGTCGGGCAGCGTTTGTCCATTTGCAACGTATGTTAACCGACACAGGCAGTACGGACACAGCCGGTCACAAGATCCTGGTTGTTTGCGGCGGCGGCAATAATGGTGGCGACGGTTACGTTATCGCAAGCCTGGCCAAGACCAAAGGCTATCCAGTTGATATCGTTGCTTTGGTACCACCGGAAAAATTACAAGGGGACGCGCTGCGTGCTGCGACGGTTTGGCGTGGCCTGGGGGGATCAACTCGTACTGCCGGGCAAATTGAGTTCGCCGGTTATCATGTAGTTGTTGATGCTATTCTGGGCACAGGGTTACAGCGTCCGGTTGAAGGTGAGTTTCGCAGTCTGATTGAGCGGATCAATGCGGCGCCTTGTCGTGTTCTGGCCGTTGATATTCCTTCCGGACTTAACGCGGATACCGGTCAACCGATGGGCGTTGCCGTTGAGGCGGAGGTCACTGTCACGTTTGTGGGATTGAAACAGGGTTTGTTTACCGGCAGTGCGGCTGATTATGCGGGTAGGATTTATCATGAAACCCTGAATGTGCCGAACGTCATCTTCGAGGCGCAACAGCCATCGGCGGAATTAATTATTGAAAGCGAAGTGAACACGATTCTGCCGCCGCGTCCCCGCGGCAGCCATAAAGGTGATTATGGCCACGTACTTATTATCGGCGGCGACTTTGGAATGGCGGGAGCGGCCTATATGGCAGGATCCGGCGCACTGAGGGCCGGCGCCGGTCTGGTAACGATAGCCACCAGGCGAGAGCACGCCGTATCGCTGGGCGGCGGGCGCCCGGAACTGATGTGCCATGGAGTTGAAGCACCGGATGAACTCGAACCCTTGCTGCGCAAGGCGTCTGTGGTCGCGGTGGGTCCGGGGTTGGGGCGCAGCGCTTGGGGGCGATCAATGTTGACAAAAACTTTGGACAGTCACCACCGTTTGGTGCTCGAC
>DASVCP010000265.1:0-5664 GCA_036381555.1 Gammaproteobacteria bacterium | reverse complement strand
GAGTCGGAATATCGAGCGGGCATTAATCGATTCAATAAAAATCCGCTTTGAGAAGCAAAGCCTGCTCAATGAGTTGCAATTACAGAAATTGGAGGCGGATCGGGCAAACTTGGCAAAATCAAAGTTTCTCGCCGCGGCCAGTCACGACCTGCGGCAACCGCTGCACGCGCTTGGTCTGTATCTGGATACCATGAATACCGTCCTTAATACGGAGCAGCAGCGTCAGCTTGCCAAAAAAATGAGCGTGGCCGTGAATGCGTTAAACGACCTGTTTCAGAGATTGCTGGATATTTCGAAGCTCGATGCCGGGATAGTCGAGCCGGATGTTGTTGATTTTGCCATAAGCGAATTGTTCGGTCGGCTGGAAATCCGGTTCTCTCCTTTGGTGAATGCCAAGGGTCTGGATATCGCGTTCAAGCATAATAATGAGGCGTTGTTTTCAGATCCGTTGTTATTGGAAATAATACTGGACAACTTGATTAGCAACTCGATCCGTTACACGGACTCGGGAGGAGTTTCCGTTTCCGCGACGGTAAGCAATAAGCAGGTTCTTATCGAAGTCGACGATACCGGCTGTGGTATTCCGGAGGAAGAGCAGAAAAATATTTTTACCGAGTTCTATCAGCTGCATAATCCGGAAAGGGATCGCACCAAGGGTTTGGGATTGGGGCTTTCCATCGTAAATCGTTTATGTCAGTTGCTGGGGTATAAGCTCCGTCTCGATTCGAAGTTGGGTAAGGGCACGAAGTTTCAGCTTTTCGTTCCCATGGGGAATGTGGAGGCGATTCGGGGTCAGGCAATGACGGCCCCACCTTCCGGTTGGGAGCTTGATGGCGCCAAAATCATTGTCATAGACGATGAAGCGGAAATTCGTGAAGCGATGCATCAGCTATTGACCAACTGGGGCTGTCATTCTGTTTGTGTAGACTCGATCGATGAAGCCAAGAGCGTCGTTAAGAGCGGTACAGTTCCCGATTTGATTATTGCAGATTATCGCCTGCGGGAATCGCAGACCGGTGTCGATGCAATTCGGTCGTTGATAGGCGTACTGAAAAAAGCGGTTCCCGGTATCTTGATAACAGGGGACACCGCGCCGGAGCGCTTACAGGAGGCCGCGCGCAGCGGGTTCAAGTTGCTGCACAAGCCCGTCAACGCCGGGCAGTTGCGCATGGTGGTCAATCATCTGCTGGCGCGGAGTCGGCAAACCGTGTCGCCCTGAGAATTTCTGAGCCTGCCGGGTTATAGGGAAATCTAACTCGGCAGGGCCCGGCACCTTACTAAAAATTCCGGTATTCAAGCGTTGAAATATGGAAAATTATTGGGTAAGGTTGCAGGCGTTGTTTAGGGCATGGCGAAGACCGCCATAAATTGGGCTTAAAGGATTAAGACGCGCGAAGACAAAGAAATCCCTCCTTTTGGTGTGGGTTGGTGTTTTTTTTTTCAAGAACGGGCGTTGATAAGTTGATGGGCTGCGCATTGAAGCTGCAGTATGCATCCGTTTTCTGTTGCCGATACGATGGTGCTGCAAGCGCGGGCTAAAGCATTTACCGAAGAATGGGCGTGGGGTAAACAACTAAATTAGGGGTGGAGCGGTGCGAATCGCGAACGGGTTAAAGCGTTTTTCAGGGTTTCATGTCGCATTTGGCGACTCGTGTATTAATAAAAAGCGGTTTGTGTGCCATGCATCGCGAATGGCCTTACTGCTGGGTTTGCTGGTCATGCTGCCGGAAGCCGTGTTGGCCCAGTGTCCGGGCGGTTGCACCACGCCACAGTCGCCGCCGCCCGCGCCTGTAGTGCCTTCCTCCTATGACGTGGATGGCAATTATCAAGTGACTGTGCACAATGGAATGGGAAGTTACGGCTATACATTGTGGAACACGGGACAAACCAGTCCGGGAAATATAACTTCAGTCCTGTCCGTTATCGACAAAGCTCCGGGCACCTATTCTTACCGGGCAAAGCGGTGCTATGTCGAGAGCAATGTATGCAGCAACTGGGGTCCCTACAGCAGCAGTATTTATGTTGTGCCGCCGCCAAATTCCGCCAGTTTCGGAGCTTTTTCCCCCAATGCCTGCGGCTCATCGTTAACAGTGAACTGGGCGCCGGGTTCCGGCTATTACTCAAGTTCCGCCAGCAAGCGCTACGATCTGGAACTGTCCAGTAACGGGGGCGCCACTTGGAGTAATTGGGGTACCAATTATGCCTCGAATTCGAAGCAACTCCCTTCAACGACAGAAGGCGCCGCCTACCGGTTCAAGGTTCGCTCCTACTTCTATTTGAACGGCGAGTACAGTCCGAAAAGCGCCTGGACGACCAGCAGCGTTTACACCATGCCTGAATGCCCGCCCGTGCAACCGGCCGCTCCTGCCTTGTCACAGCTCAATCCCAATACCGGTACCAACATCAGTATCAGTTGGGACGAGCCATGGGTGGCCGTGGGGGACATCCTCGGCTATCACGTGCAACGCCGCAACGCGACGTTGAATACGGCGTGGGTGACTCTCGGCGGTGCCTGCGCGACCAGCAACACCAGTTGTACCGACAGTGAAGCTCACACGCGCGGGCAGACTTATCAGTATCGCATTCAGGCGTATAAGAGCACGCCGGCGGGCAGTAGCCCTTGGAGCGCGGCCAAGGATATTGCCGTCGTGTTTGCTCAACCGTCAACTCCGTCGACGCCCGCCTTTTCCAATGTGGCTCCCCACGATTATGGCCTCAGCTGGAGCGGCGGCGGCAACGGCAACACGGGCGCCATCACCTACAAGCTGTGGGAGAAGGTCGGCGGCGGAAACTGGACCAATGTGTACAGCGGCGCTGGTACCGGCTGGTCTCCCGCCACGAGCCGGGTACCCGTGACCGCTTATCAATACAAGGTCGCGGCCTGCAACAACAACAGTCCGCAACAATGCACCGAATCGGCCGTGAGCAGCATCAGCTTCCCCGGAATGCCGGGCGCGGTTACGATCAGCGGTATCGGTAACGCCGGCCGTAACTACACGTTAAGCTGGGATGCAGCGACCGGCGATGTGACCGGTTATGAGCTCATGCGGTCCGCTGACAATGGCCAGAACTGGTCGTTGGTTCCTAACCAGGACGGTGTGTCAACTGCTGAGGCTATCGTCAATGCGACAGCAGGAACCGGTTATCAGTACAAGGTTCGCGCTTGTAACAGTCTTGCATGCGGTGAATATAGCAGCATGCATTTCTACTGGGTGCCGCAAATGCCCGTCAATCTTAGCGGCAGCGCCAACCCGAACACGCCTTCCGTAACGGTTACCTGGACAGGCAACAGCCTGGCCGATCACTACGAGCTACAGCAAAGCATCAACGGCGGACAGGCTTGGGGATCAGCGGTATCCGTCAGCGGCACCAGTTACAGCCCTGCCGGCGAGACCAATGGCACCGATTACACCTACCGTGTGCGGGCCTGCAACAGCCAGGGAGCTTGCAGTTCCTACACCAGTGCGATGACTATCCGCCTGGAGTATGCCATCCCGGTCTCTCCGGCGGCGCCAGCCATTAATATCAACGGCAGCGCCGGCACCTTGAGCGCCAGTTGGGCGGCGGTCAGCGGCCACGTGGAAACCTACAAAGTCGAACAAAGCACGAATGGCACCAACTGGACACAAGTGCAGAATAACGGCTCGCTCAGTTACGCGCCCGGCGCTCTGGCGGGCGGAACGACATATTATCTGCGCGTGTCCGCCTGCCACGTCGACGGTTGCAGCAATCCGGGTGCACCGGCGTCGGCCTACCTGCCGTATGCCACGCCGTCGCTGCCGGTTCTGACCAGTACCGGCGGTCAGATTGACACCGACATCTACGGCGCGGGCTGGAGCGGCGACTATGCGATCAACTGGGCCAGCGGCGGCGGTATTGTCGATACGATCACTGTCGAGGAGCAGGATCCCGGCGGCGCCTGGCAGGCGGCCAGCCTGACGGCCGGTTCCTGCGGCGCCGGTCAATGCAGCTACAATAAGCCGCCCAATTACAGCGGCGACACACTGAGTTACCGCTATCGCGCGCAAGCCTGCAATACCGACAACTGCAGTGGTTGGAAAGAAATCACGGTGCAGATCAACGCTTACCTGTTACCCGGCGTGCCCGCGAGTTTCACCGTCTCCCAGGGTCCGACCACCGCCGGCGATTACACCTTGCGCTGGACGCGTCCGGCCGGCACGGAGGAAGTACATTACTATTACCTGGACAACGTCGATACGACACAAACCCCCGATTTCCCTGCGATCGCTCACGATGACAACCAGTCGTATTTCGAGCAGAGCTTCAGCGGCGGGCAGAGCGGTCAGATCTACCGTTACCGCGTGCGCGCCTGTTATCAGGACGACAATGGTTGCGATGCCTATACCGCGCCGTTGGACGTTTACATTCCCTATCCGGCCCCCAACCAGCCGGGTTCGCTCGGTCACAGCAACCTCGACCCCCAGACCGGCAGTTACACGCTCTCCTGGACCGCGCCTGCGGGAGAAGTGGATTACTATGAACTCCAACGCCAGATGGACGACGGGCAATGGCTGGCGGAGACGACCACTTCGCTGACCGCGCACACGGTTAATGCTCACCCTAACGGCGAAACCCGCAGTTACCGGGTACGAGCCTGCAACGCCGACGATTGCGGCGATTACACCGATCCTCATGCTGTCTATGTTCCGCACCTTGAGCCTGGATTGCCCGCCGACCTGGCCATACAAAGCCTGGATGCCGCTGAGCGCCGCATGACCCTGGGCTGGAACGCGCCGGCCGGTGGAGGACAGGCGCAAACCTACGAGCTCCAGCAAAGCACGGACGACGGTAGCAATTGGACAGCATTGGCCGATACTGCCAGTCCGGCCTTCAACGCGACCGGATTAATCAACGGCACGACCTATCATTTCCGCGTGCGGGCCTGCAACGTGGATGGTTGCGGCGATTACGGCGTACCGGTTCAAGGGTATTTGCCTTACGCCGCTCCCGACACGCCCGGAGCGATCAGCCATAACGCGGCGGAAAACGATCCCCCGGCCGGGGCGTTCACCGTTCACTGGGCGGTGCCGGCGGTGATTGATCCTATTGTGGCGCCGGTGACCCATTACCAGCTTGACTACAGTGTCAACGGCGGACTCAACTGGCAGCCCGCGCCCGTAGGCGCCACATCAGCCACGACCTATGTCTTGATTGATCTGGACGGCGTGCTCATCCCGGTGAGCGTCCCGGTGACCGAAAACTCCGGTCTTATCGTCGACACCAGCGTTACCCTCTCCGGTTTGACCACCGGTGCTTACTATAGTGTGCGGGTGCGCGCCTGCAATGCCGATGCCTGCGGGCAAAGCACCGAGCCATACCAGGTTTACCTCCCGCATCCGGCGCCGTCAACGCCGGGCATTGTGCCGACCGAACCCAGCGCCGCCGACCACGCCTCACGGCGTTTCACCGTGCAGTGGGCCTCGCCGTTGACCGGAACCGTGAACCACTACCAGCTTGAAGCTTATGCGGGCGTGATCAACGGCGGCGAGAACTGGCTGACGGTTGTCGACAAAACGCCGGCCACCGCCTACACGTTTACGGACCGGGCTTACGGACAGATCTACCGCTATAGAGTGCGGGCGTGCAGCGAGGCGCAAGCATCGGCTGAGACTTGCAGCGCCTGGGCGGTGACCGAAGATATCC
>DASVCP010000264.1:0-5376 GCA_036381555.1 Gammaproteobacteria bacterium | reverse complement strand
CCGTTAACGAACAGATTACAGATTCCGTCACCCAGATAGTCTCTGCCGTTGCCGACGGGAATCTTAAAGTTATCTCGGAGCGATTGAACATGCTGTTTGCCAAAATCAATGTTCACTTGGCGCATCAGGATAACAGCGAATTCTCCGGGCCAGGGCTTCAGGCAAGATCGGCTGTCGATATTCTTACCGATAATGAACTTGCCGAAACCATCGTCCATTTGAAGGCGGTTCTGGAAGCAATAACTGCCGGGTCCGCCCGCGTCCAGGCGGGCAGGTGAAATCGGATATGGCCTGTGACCGCCTGTTATGAAGGATATCGAGAAATGAATTTGAAAAAAACTATCGCAACTCATGTTCTGTTTGCAGATGCATTGGAAATGGGGCCTCCTCCCAAGGGAAATCTGGCGGTTCCTGTTTTCAGTCACGGTTCACTGGAGGCGGAGCTGTACACGCCGCATGAATTTGATCCGCAGAAACCGCATGCCAGAGATGAAATTTATTTGGTTGCGCGGGGAAAAGGGGAGTTTTTCAACGGTGAACGCAATGTCAAAATACAGGAGGGCTCGTTTATCTTTGTCCCGGCCGGAGTTGAACACCGGTTCGAGAATTTTTCTGAAAACTTTGCGGCGTGGGTATTTTTCTACGGTCCGGAAGGTGGCGAGTGACAGATCATGGAAGAAATGCCGGGGAAATGGCGGAAATAAGGGCTGGAAGGACAAGCAAGCCACAGAATGGAAAGTATTTCGCAGACATATATTTTTAACTATACAATCAACAGCCGTGGGGCCGCAGAAAGGCACAATTAGTGGTGCGTATATGATTCGGTATTTTGCCTCTTTAGGGGCAGGTAAGGTGATTCTATGGTGCTACCTTGTCTGGTATCTGGTTACGGTAGTTTATTACTTCGACCCGTCCCCGGCCATCTGGGTGAACTCGCTTGGCATCAGCCTGGTGATCGGCTTTGCTCTGGTCCTGAGCGTGAAAGGTGCAGGCTCCGGGCGAGTCAGCTCCTGGCAGACGTTCCGCCTGTTCCTGATGCCGTTTTGCGTATCGAGTTTTTCGTCGCTGATCAAAGGCAGGGGCTATATCCTCATTGTTCCACCCGAACCGCCCGCGCTGGCCGCATCGGTGGGATGTTGCGCGGTATTCGTCATGTTTGTGCTGGGTGTGAAATATGCGAATAAAAGGGGTGATAAACCGAACGGCTGATTGTGCTGTTTCAAGTCATTCTGAACTTTTCACAAACCTGAACTTGGTGTAGATTTGGGAACCGATAAAATCAGGGCAGAAAAGCTTCATCCCCGCGAATTGCCAAAAAACAGGTTTTCGGGGCATAAATCCTTCAAAACCAAAGACTTAAATTGCGTATGTCGATAGACTTCGACAGAATAGGAGGAATTCCTTTTAATACGGAAACGGAGAAGAACTCCCTCTGTTTTCTGCCGCTAAGTGCGTAAGGGTTATTTGACGTAATGAAACCGGAATTGATCGTCATCACTGTTAATGCCGTTTTAATTTTGTTGGCATACTTCGTGTTTTATCCTCGCGCCGTTGGTTCTGATGGCAATAAAATGGCCTTTTACGATGCTTTTATTACCGTGCTGTCGCTCATAATTGCCGGGGTGCTTTTTTGGGGTTCGGGGCAAAGATTTGATATGCTGATTCTTCGTGTGAATTGGTTTTGGTTCGCCCTGATCACGTATTTTTTAATGGAGCTGCCATTGGTATGGTGGTATTGCAAAAAATATAATGTCTGGTCTACGTGGAACAGCTGACAAATCAAGCACGACCTGAGCGCCGGATATTCAAGCGCCATATCTTAAGGAAGCTCTGATTTATTAGGGTCAACGGCTGACGACTACAGGGATGTAGGAGGTAGACATCGCAGGAGTACGAGTGTCGAGACGAGGCAAAAGCGAGTGAAAAAGCGGAGTTTACACGAAGTCTTTAGTTTTACGCAGGCCTCCGCATTTTGAACGAGCTTTTAGCGAAGTATCAGAATAAATCAGAGCTTCCTTAAATTAATTCACAATCTGTTTTCGCGATGGTGATAGCGAAAATGGACTTTTAAAATCACCGAAGTGAGAAAACACAATGAGTAAAGGTACCGTAAAGTGGTTTAACGCAGACAAAGGCTTCGGCTTTATTACTCCTGAAGACGGCGGTAAGGATCTGTTTGTTCATCATTCGGAAATTCAAGCGGGAGGGGCGTATGCAACCCTGAAAGACGGCCAGGCCGTGGAGTTCGAAGTGGGCCAGGGTCAGAAGGGCCCATGTGCAAACAAAGTACGCCCGTTATGAAAATAATAAAATAACTCCGAGCGGGCGCGCGTTTTCGTTTCGTCTTAGACTCAACCCGAAACACGCGCCCGCTTAAAATCTGCCGCCGTCATGTCTATGAACAGGCTAATCATACTAATAAGCCTGCTTTTCGCTTCGTTCGTGTCGTTCGCTGATGATTGTGTCCGTAATGATCCTGAGCCCATAGTCACGCCCGGTTATCATGAAATATCCCGGTATAAAGTCTATACGAACACCGATAATCATTTGATCGAGGAAGTTGAGCTGAAATCCGGGCAAAAGCTGTTTATTTCACAATACGGATGTGCCCATTTTGGTCTGTCTTATAAATTCGAGGTTGCCGCGGATTTTAATGAAAACTTAATTTCTGCGGCGAAAAGATACTTAAAATTAGTCGGCAGTTTTGCCCCAACCTTTTCAGAAAGCCTTGGTAATAAGATGGATGAGATTCCCAATAATTTTCCCACCCCTGAGTTAATACCATTAGAGCCGGGTTATGATTGGATATATTTAGCCACGGAGAACGAAGGTGATGTCGGTTATTTCATAATTACTTATGATGTTGCACTTTAGCAGAATATTCCGGCTGGCCTCCAGTACGCCTCGAATATGCCGCGCTGAGTGCGGTTCTTTCAAAATGAATTAATTCAAGGTGACCGTTGGTAATGGAAACAGATGCTTGCAAACATGCGGCCGGGTTGTTTAAGCCTGTGATTGATCGAAATCGCTGCGAGGGTAAGGCGGCTTGTGTTGAGGTCTGTCCCTATAATGTGTTTGTGATTGAGACTCTCCCGAAAGAACAGAGAAAAAATTTGAGCTTTGTGGGAAAACTTAAGGGGTTTGGTCACAAATGGCAGCAGGCATTTACACAGAATGCCGATTTGTGTCATGCCTGCGGGCTATGTGTGACAGTTTGCCCGGAAAAAGCGATCAAGCTTATCCGTTCTTAAGTTGGATGGTCGCCAGTGAATATTGATTCCGGCAATATATTCGAATCGATCCCGGGTGACTTCAGCGAAGAGATATTCACCGTTCTGGTCGAAAGCAAAGGGGTCAAAGTTGAACGAATCGTTTCAACGGGGCAATCTTCGCCTCCCGCGGGCTGGTACGACCAGGAACAGAATGAATGGGTGATGGTGCTTGAGGGTGAAGCTATTCTGACTTTCCCCGAAGCCGAAGATATACATTTAAAGGCGGGGGACTACATCAATATTCAGGCGCACCGGAAACACAGGGTTTTGTGGACAAAGCCGAATACAAAAACGGTATGGCTGGCAATATTTTACAAGTAGCGACCGGTTTTAAGGCTTGAAGGGAAACCGATGACCGAGCCAGGCCCGGAAAACGACTATCTGGGGGAGCATGCCGAATTACTGATCTCCAGCTACCGCCGCATAGTTGGACGGGAGTTGGTGGCGGAAAAGGGCTCCCGCGAAAAAATGGCCCGGGTGCTTTATGAAGCGCCGTATGGCGTTGTCTCGCACGGCGCCGGTGACGATCCTGTTTTCAACTACGGGAACCGCACGGCGTTGAAACTGTTCGAGATGCGCTGGCGGGATTTCGTGAAGTTGCCGTCACGCGAATCCGCGGAAGTCGTCAACCGGGAGATGCGGCAAAAACTGCTGGAGCGCGTCAATCAGTTCGGGTTCGTGGACGGTTACCAGGGGGTGAGAATCTCATCCTCCGGCCGGCGTTTCCGGATAGAGGATACGACTGTGTGGAACGTGGTCGATGAAAGTGGTTTGTATCGCGGCCAGGCCGCGGTTTTTTTTCGTTGGTCGGCGCTTTGATCGGTCTGCCCATAAACTTAAAATGGCCGGATCGTTATTAACTGAACGGAAGATGATGGGATGAGGGCTATTTTGACATTACTCGCTATATTTTTCATGGCAGGATGCGGCAACAGGGCTGTATACGAGAATATTCAGATGAATAAAAAACGGGAGTGCTCAAAGCTCCCGCCGTCGGAATATGAACAATGCATGCGGGATGTAAATAAGCCCTACGATGAATACGAGAGAGAACGCCGGGAAGTGATAAACGGCCGGCGTTGACTCTCGATAAACCAAAGCCTGATTTTTACATTCCCATTAACGCATCGCCGAAGCCCTGGAGCGCGGGTTTGGGCGCGAACGGACCCTCGGGGCCGGGAGCGGTGAACAGCAGCGGCCAGTCGTCGGAGCCCGCGCGTTCGGGCATTGACAATAACCAGCTGTCGCTGTCCCAGAGGCCCCAGACGGTGATGCCGCCGCGTTGGTCGACGGGAACAACGTCCAGATAGGTCTCGACGATATCGTGGTAGCGTTGCTTCTGCAGTTCGGCCTCCGCGGCCGTGAACTCGGTGTATTGCGGGAACGGTTCACCCGAGTAAGGATTGTTGAGCGGCACATCCATTTCAGTAATTTTTACTTTCAAGCCAAGATCGACGATTTCCTGGAAAGCAATCGCCATGGCGCCGGTGTCCGGCGAATCGATTTGCACGTGCATCTGGAAGCCGACGCCGTCGATGGGTACGCTATCCGCCAGCAACCCTTCCACGATTTGCAGCAGGCACGCAAATTTATCGCTATTGCCATCCTCGATGCTGTAGTCGTTGTAGTACAGCTCCGCGTCGGGATCCGCAGCATCGGCGGCCCGGAAGGCGTTTTCAATGTAATCGGCGCCCACCCGCTGATAGAACAGCGAGTCGCGGTAACAATCGTCCTCGGTTTCATCGATGCCCTCGTTCACCACATCCCAGCTTTCCACGACGGTATCGGCGAAATGCGATGCGATGGTCGTTACGTGATCGTTCAGCAGGGCCGCGAAATCACCGCCATAGCCGGTCATCCAGTCGGGTACCTGGTAGTCGGAATGCCAGATGAAGGTGTGCCCGTGCACGCTCAGGCCGTTGGCGCTCGCCCAATCGACCAGTGCATCGGCATCATCGAAAAAGTAGTCGTTTTCCTCCGGGTGCAGGTAACTCATCTTCATGATGTTGCCGGCGGTGATCTGGTTGAAGTGTTGAATAATCGTTTCCTGCTGGGCGGGAAAGTCGAGCACGCTGTTTGACTCGTTGCCGGCCGAGACCGCAAC
>DASVCP010000263.1:0-4419 GCA_036381555.1 Gammaproteobacteria bacterium | reverse complement strand
ATAGCCGATGATTTTACAAGCTTTCGAAACATTGCCCAGATCTTGGGCGAGCTCTAGTAAAGACAGCTTACGACGTGCTACTTTCTCGTTGGTGGTCATGATGATTCTCCTGGTCAAAGATTGGTTTGGCGATTAATGTTTTAACCCATTGGAGGCATCATGGCCACTGTTCAATTAGTGACCATGTGTCAGGTGAATACCATCACTACACAGAAAAGGGAGCGGGTACCCGCTCCCTTTTTTGTAGAGAGTGCCTTTTTTAAGATTTTACGGCGTGACTTCGTGCCAGGTGTCGTAGATGCCATTGACATCGCCGGCTGACGCGTCGCCCTGGAAGAAGTAGAGCGGTGAGCCGTCGTAAGCCCATTGCAGGCTGCCGTCGTCCCGTTCGATGATGGTGAAGTCGCCCATGGCGGTATCCGTGGTTTCGGCGTACAACGGCGGCCAGACGACCGCGCAATTATCATTGCAGTCGGAATCGCCGGCGCCGTCGCCGCTGGTGTCGTTGGTGTCGTCGTCGAACAGGTACACGGTAAAGCCCGTTTTGTCGCTGGAAGTGGCCGCCCGGCCGCCGGCACCGTCCACGTCGGCGATCATGCCGCGGGCGGCGAAGATGTCGCCCGGAGTGCCGCTGTCGAACAGTTGCACGGGCGCCGGCCTGGCGGCGTGCCAGATATCGTTAACCTGATCGCCGTTGACATCGCCCGCCGCCGTGTCGCCGGCAAAAAAGTACAGCGGTTCACCTTTGAAAGCCCATTGGAGACTGGCGTCGTCCCGGGTGATGATGGTGAAATCCCCCGATTCGGTGGCGCCGTTATCGGCATATAACGGTGGCCAGGTAGTGGCGCAGGCGCCATTACAGTCGGAATCACCGTTCCCGTCACCGCCAGTGTCGTTGATATCGTTGTCGAACACGTACAAGGTAAAACCCTCGCGCTCGGCTCGCGTGGCGGCCGGGTTACCGGCGCCGTCGACATCTATCACGCTCGTGGCCCCCGCGAACACCGTACCGATCGAGCTGTCGGCCGCAGCGAAGGGATCGGGTCTGGCGACGTACCAGAGGTTGGCTACGCCTTCGCCGGCGGTTTCGCCCGCGGCGGCGTCATTGACAAAGAAGTATAACGGCAGGCCCTTGAACGCCCATTGATCGGTACCGTCGTCCCTTTCTATCACGGTGAAATCGCCCCATGACGTGGCGCCGGCTTCGGCGTAAAGCGGCGGCCAGGTTGCCGCGCAGCCGCCATTACAATCCGAATCCCCGTTCCCGTCGCCGTCGGTGTCGTTGCGGTCGTTTTCAAAGGTATACAATGTAAAGCCGTCGCGGTCGACGCGGGTGGCGGTTTGTGCGCCCCCGGCATCCGCATCCAGAAGATCGCCAACGCCCACGAAGACAGTACCCTGCGCCGTATCGTTTACCTCGGCGGTTGTCCACGGATCGGGCCGGGCGACGAACCAGAGATTGTTCAGACCCTCACCGTTGGTATCGCCCGCCGCTGCGTCGCTGACGTAGTGATAGAGCGGCAGCCCTTTGAAGGTCCATTGCCGGGTTGTGCCATCGTCGCGGGTGATGATATCGAACAAACCGTCGCCCATATCGCTGGCGTCGGCGATAACCGGAGGCCAGGTATCCGCGCAGGCATCATTACAGTCGGAATCCCCGTCACCGTCGCCGTCGGTGTCGTTGCGGTCGTTTTCAAAAGTATAAAGGGTCATGCCGTTGTCGTTCGCCAGCACCAGGCCGATGCCGGTAGCCTGGGTGGCGCCGGGCGTGAACGCCGTCGGCATAGGCGTGGTTCCGCCACTGCTGCTACTGCTGCTGCTACTACTGCTGCTGCTGCCATAACCACCGCCTCCACCGCCGCTGCCGCCGCCACCGCAACCGGCCAGAATCAGTATCAGGCCGACGATGTTGATGGGAACCCTCAGTTTGCAAATGAACAGATTTTTCATAATGCCCCCGTTTGTCTCCTCACATTCCATCTCAATTGAATTTGGAAATTTGGTGATTTGGGCGCTCAACCGCTGCGCCGGACGAAAACAACCAAAATTCCTCCTGAACTCACCGAATAAACCGCAGGTTGTGCGGCAGGTATGGGTCTACGAACACTGAGTTCCGGCAACCGTGTCTGACGTTCAAAGTTTTTACGGATGATGCGAATTGGGTAATCCCACGCGTAATCCCAGTGCGTAATCAAAGGAGGGATAAGCAATCGTCCGTATGACCCAAATCCGGACGAGAGGAAAACGGAGTGCTATCATGCGCCACTTTATTCCTTCTGGTTATTAAGCGTGCCCATTGGTTTTACATCATTGGCCCAGTGGCTGAAGTGGCAGGAAACGCTTCATCCGGCGGCGATCGATCTGACGCTTGAGCGTGTAAGCCGGGTCCACAAGGCGATGGGTTCGCCGAAGCCGGCGCCGGTGGTTGTAACCGTGGGCGGCACCAACGGCAAAGGTTCGTGTGTCGCCATGCTGGAGAGCATATTGCGCGCGGGCGGTTATCGTGTCGGAACGTACAGCTCCCCCCATCTCTTGAAATACAACGAGAGAATCCGGATTGAGGGGACCGAGGCGACCGATGAAGCGATTATCCGGGCGTTTGAAGTCATCGATTCTGTTCGTGAGGAAATTTCGCTGACCTATTTTGAGTTCGGCACACTGGCGGCCTTGTATTTGTTTGGTCAACAGACCCTGGACGCGGTGATTCTGGAAGTCGGCTTGGGCGGGCGGCTGGACGCCACCAATATAGTCGATGCTGATCTGGCGTTGATCAGTTCGGTCGGGCTGGATCATCAGCAATGGCTGGGCAGGGATCGAGAGGCAATCGGTTATGAAAAGGCCGGAATTTTCCGTTCCGGCTGCCCGGCCGTCTACGGGGATCCCCAGCCGCCGGATTCTGTTTTGCGGGCGGCCCGACAGCGAGGCACCAAACTCTTCCGGTTGGGAGAAGATTATGGTTATGAAATGTCAACCTCGGACTGGCATTGGACTTTCGCGCAAGATCGGCTTGAAAACCTCCCATCACCCGGGTTGGCGGGAGGGCAGCAATACCAAAATGCCTCCGCCGTTCTAATGGCATTACGAGCCCTGGCGGCGATTTTACCGGTGGATACTGCGGCGATCCGGCAGGGGCTGGCGGCGGTCACGCTTCCCGGACGTTACCAACGGATGGCCGAGCGGCCCGAAGTCGTGCTGGATGTGGCGCACAATCCTGATGCTTTCCAGATGCTGGCCATGACGTTGAAAACCCAGCCTTCACGCGTAACCCGCATAGTGCTGGGCGTGCTGGAAGACAAGGCGATCGGGGATATGCTGCCGTTACTGGCCCCGCATATCGACTATTGGCATTTGGCGAGCCCCGATACGCCACGGGGTTTGTCCGTGGATCGATTGAAAGCCGCCGTAAAGAGCGTTTCACAAAAACCGGTATTTGTTTACACCAGCGTTACTGATGCGTTTACGGCGGCCCGGTCGGCGGCGGGAGACAATGAGCGTATTCTTGTTACGGGCTCCTTTTTTACCGTGGCCGAAATCATGGCGCGCTACTATCCCGAAGGTTTATAATGGCACGTTTTGCAACAACAGCGGTCAGCGATAAGGTGGAAGCCCCATTAAAACAGCGACTTGTCGGCGCCACTGTACTGGTGGCGTTGGGCGTTATTTTTATTCCCATGCTGCTGGAGGGAAGCAAGGAGGATGCCCGTCTCACGGTCAGTATGGAAATTCCCCCGCAGCCGTCTCAGAAATTTGAGGACAGGCTGGAGACTCCTCCGAAAGCCGCCGAGACGCAACCGCTCCAGCCGCTCGATCAGGCCACTGCCCCGGTAAAACGCCAGGTTTCACCGGAGGTTCAATCTTCAGCAGCGTCTTCAGAAGCAACCTCAAAAACGGAAAAAGCGGTGAGCCGGGAAACGACAAAAGATTCCCCGGGAGGCGTCAGTGGTCAATGGATCGTTCAAGCCGGCAGTTTCAGCCGGGAAGCAAACGCTACTGTACTGCGCGACCAGTTGAAGGCCAAAGGGTTTAAAGCGTTCGTGGAAAATGCCGGCACCAGCGCCGGCACTGTGTATCGGGTGCGGATAGGGCCTGTGGAGGAAAGAGAGGCAGCCGAAGCGCTGGTCAAGCGGCTCAATTCGTCCGGTAATTATCACGGCATGGTCATGTCGTATCACGAGCCTGAATGAATAACCATGATTACGCGGCACACAAGAAACTTTAAAGGGAGGGGAAGGCCTTATGCCCTGGATTGATTTATTGATTATCGCGATCCTGCTTATTTCGACAGTACTCAGTTACTTTCGAGGTTTCGCCAAGGACGCCATTTCCCTGGCGGCCTGGATACTGGCGTTTGTTATCGCAATTTCCCTGGGTGACAAGTTCGCTTTGATTTTACCGCAGAGTATCGAGGACCCCCGCATC
>DASVCP010000262.1:0-2217 GCA_036381555.1 Gammaproteobacteria bacterium | reverse complement strand
ATCTCGCGTTTCATTAGGTTAGGGGCTCTAACTTCGACCAGGATTACGGTCGCGGGTTCAGGGAGATTTATAGGCAAGAAAGAACAACAGGGCCAGGTTTCGCGATCACACTTTCTGTCGCTTAAGTGAACTGACAAGCTCTCATGCGTCCACCTTAAGACTGCCATTGACCTTGCAGCACGTTGTTGCTCTACCTCAAGGGCATGTTTCGGAAGTTTGCCGTAGAGCCATTGAAAGAAAGATTCAACCGAGTCGTCTATTACCAGAATATTCTCAGTTTTTAGCGAATCGATCGTTCGCTGTGTTGGGTGCGGCTGTACCGGAAAGGATGGATGGAGGTGAGGAATTCCGCTCGTATAACGACTTGCAGTGGTCCGACCCGGCGACACGCCATGCCCGATGCCCCGGTCATGTCTGCCGATCGCCGGCGTTTTCCTTGGGCGAGCTTTCCGGGGAGGCGCTGCCGTCTGAAAAACTGATCGGTCTGAGTCTTGTGCGGTTCACTTTCAGTTCAAAGATATCAAAGCGGTTGTAGTAGCCAACCACATCGTGAAATTGCTTCGGCTCCACGCAATGATTGATGTCGATGTTCTGGTAAAGAATCTCTTCCGTTCCCTGAATTACCGGACTGACGGGCTCTCCTCCAGGGCCAATCACCACGGAGATGCCGCGCGGTGTGCGATCGAGAATTTCGGCAATTCCCCTGTCCACATCCGAAAGCCGCGCATGCATCTTCGAATCCATAAATCCGGAGGCAACAATATTGAATACCTTGGCCTCGAATGCATGCGCGCCGGCGCGGATGCGTATGGCGCTCTCGAGATCGTAATTACCTCCGCTTCTTGGGTCTCGCGTGGGCCAAACGGGCGGATAGCTCGAGATATGCACCTGCTCACCCTGCGCCATCAGTGAATAACGCGCCAAAGGATTGGTGTTTTCGCCGCAGATGAGGGCGCCGATCCGGCCGATGCGGGTGTCGCATACCTTGAGGCCGGCACCATCACCATTCGCCCAAATGAGCTTTTCATAGAAAGTGGGGACAATCTTGCGGTGATGATTGAGCACGCGCCCGTCATCGCCGATCAGAAGATTCGTATTCCACAGGCAGCCAACGCTCGCCTCCGAACGTTCGGTCAGCCCTATCGAAACAAATATCCCATTCTGCCGCGCGGCCTCGCATAAGAGGGCCAGCTCCGGTCCCGGCAACACCATCGCGTTTCCGGCGATTTCCGCAAAGAGCGCATGATTGTGAATGGGCGCCCATAGTGCCGACCATACCGGGAAAGCCGGAATGTAAGCCTCCGGAAACACCAGGAGCTGGGCGCCGTTGCGCGCAGCCTCGTCGATTAGATTACAGGCTTTTGCAATCGTGGCATCTTTGTCAAGAAATACGGGCGCCACGTGGGCGGCCGCGGCTTTGAATTTTGGATATGCAGACATGGATTACTCCAAGATACGTGACCGGCGCAAAAATAAGGGGGGGCAAGACTTTGCGCATTTGAATCGGCTGCGATTTTGCCGCCCCGCGAAAAAACTGGAACAGATCGGAGCCGGTAAGCTAGCATCAGTGCCGTCGTGTTGCCAATACAGGATATGTACGCAACGTCTTGTGCATAAATGCACAGCGTTGACACCAGTTCCGGTGCTCCACTACCCTTGCGCTGCCAACAGGAGGAGAGGGCCATGTCCCAGAATGCGAAGGCGCCGGCACAACAGCCATACCAGGTGCAAAAAGTTTCTGTTGTCGTGGCAGGTGCAGATGTCCAGGTCCGCGAGTTTACCGTCGCATGCGGAGAGGAAGTTCCATGGCACTACCACAGCGTGGTCACAGACTGGTGCTATTGCCTCGAAGGCAAGGTCAAGGCGGAAATCGCTGAAGCGGGAGGCGTTGCCCGGATAAAGACACTCATGCTCTCGCCCGGTCAATCCTGCCGGATCGAACCCGGACTCAGACACCGCCTGACCAACGGCGGGGATTCGTTGTGCCGGTATTTGCTGGTCCAGGGCGGTGGGAAATACGATTTTTTCAAAATCGCGGACTCGCCCAGTCCGGGAAACCAGTAACCGGGAATTTCCGCTCATTGGGACCGCAGACGGGTTATCGGCCTGAAAGCGCGCAACAAAAGCGGCGTGTTCCAGCCAGACGATTCGCGCATCCACAGCCTTTCCGAGGAAAAATAATGTCAAGACTGCTCGCGTTCTTCATGTTTTCGCTGA
>DASVCP010000261.1:0-13705 GCA_036381555.1 Gammaproteobacteria bacterium | reverse complement strand
ATATTTTCGAGGGGCCGGAAGGGCCGACCTGCATATTCGAATACGACACCGACCTGTTCGATCACGAGCGCATGCGGCGCATGGTCGGGCATTTCGACAGGCTGGCCGACGCGGTGCTGGCCGATCCGGACCGTGCGGTTTCGCGGCTGGAATATCTGCGTCCGGACGAGCGCGCGGTGCTGATTGCCGACGCGGAACCGGAGCTGCCTTATAAAGGTACGTTTATCGATGTGTTCCAGGCGCAGGCCGCCGAACATGCCGGCGAAATCGCCCTGGTCGACGGTGAGCGGGAATTGAGCTATGCGGAACTGGACCGGCGGTCGACGATTATCGCGCATGCCTTACATGCTCATGGACTGTCGCGTGGCAAAGTGGCCGGCTTGTGCATGCAGCGTTCGGCCGCGCTGATGGAAACCATACTCGGCGTACTCAAGACAGGCGCCGCCTTTGTGGCGCTCGATCCAAATCACCCGCCCGAGCGGCTGCGTTACCTTGCGGCGGACGCCGGCGTGCACTGCGTCATCGCCGATGACGCTGTCGCCGGGTTACCCGAATTTTCCATGCCGTTGTTGCATCACGGCGACCTGCTTACCGATACTTCATCCGCCGAACGGCCGTTGCCGGCATCCGGCGCGCAGCCGCAGGATACCGTGTATCTGATTTACACCTCCGGCACCACCGGCGAACCCAAGGGCGCCCGTGTGTCGCACCGCAACTGGCTTAACGCGTTGCACGGCTGGGTGGCTGTTTACGAATTGGGCGACAAGGTCGGCAGCCATTTGCAGATGGCCAATTTTCCGTTCGATGTTTTCTGCGGCGATTTCATCCGCGCCTTTGGCAGCGGCGGCAAGCTGGTGATCTGTCCGCAGGTCACCCTCGGCGATCCGGCATCGCTGTACGCGTTGATGCGTGAACACCGGGTCGAGTGCGCCGAATTCGTGCCGGCGGTGTTTCGGCAACTGGCGGCTTACCTGCGCGACAGCGGTGAAAAACTCGATTTCGTGCGGGTGCTGATTGTCGCCTCCGACAGTTGGTATAAAAAGGAATACCGCGAATACCAGACCCTGATCGGTCCCGCGACCCGGCTGATCAATTCCTACGGCATGGCCGAGGCCACCATCGACAGCACTTGGTTCGAAGAGGGCGATGCAAACGGGCTTGGCGGTAACGATGCCAACGATAACGACGCCGGTGGCAAGGACATCGGCGGCAACCAGACTGTACCTATCGGCCGGCCGTTTCCGAATGTCGAAGTTTACCTGCTGGACGGCAACCGCCAGCCGGTGCCGGTCGGCATTCCCGGCGAAATCTGTATCGGTGGCGCGGGTGTCAGTGGCGGTTATCTCAACCGGCCCGAACTGACCGAAGCGAAATTCATTCCGCATCCGTTCTTACCGGGCGAGCGCATTTACCGCAGCGGCGATATCGGCTGCCTGCGCGCAGACGGACAACTCGAACTGCTGGGCCGCGTCGACCACCAGGTCAAGCTGCGGGGCCAGCGCATCGAGCCCGCGGAAATTGAAACGGCATTGCTGCGGCATCCGGCCGTCAGCGAATGCCTGGTGTTGTTGCACAAGGACGGTCCCGACGTTCCGCAACTGCTGGCCTATCTCGTCATGGCCGACAAAACCGCGGCGCCGGATACCGCCGCCTTGCGCGAGCACCTGCAGCAATGGATTCCGCCGCATATGATTCCTTCGGCAATGATCGCGCTGCCGGAATTCCCCCTGTCCGCCAACGGCAAGATCGACCGGAAGGCGCTGCCCAAACCGGAAAAGCGCGGCGACCTCGGTGGCAAGGCGTTTGTCGCGCCGAGGACCCTGATTGAGGAACTGGTATCGGATGCCTGGGGCCGGGTATTGGGCCGGCAACGCATCGGCGTGCACGACAACTTTTTCGAACTGGGCGGACATTCGCTGATCGCCCTGCAGATCGTGGCGCGGCTGCGCACAACCTGTGGTGTGGATTTGCCGGTGCAGTCGATTTTTCAGTGCCCGACCATCGCCGAACTCGCCGCCAGGATCGCCGCCTTGCAGGGGCAGGGCGAGCATCATGACGAGGCGGTCAACGCGATCGCCGCGGTCACGCCCGATCCCGATAACCGCTATGAGCCGTTTCCGCTCACGCCCGTGCAGGAAGCCTACTGGCTGGGGCGCAGCGACGTTTTCGAATTCGGCAACATCTCGGCGCACAGCTACGACGAATTCGAAACCGGTGCGATCGATACCGCAAGGTTCGAGCGTGCCTGGAACAAGGTGATCCGCCGTCACGACATGTTGCGCGCCGTGGTCAGGCCTGATGGCACTCAGCAGGTGATCCCGGAAACGCCCGATTACCGGGTCGAGGTGATCGACTTGCGTCATGCGGACGCCGATGGCGTAACGGCCGGTTTGGCCGAAATCCGCGATGCCATGTCGCACCAGATTCTGGATGTGCAGCGATGGCCGGCGTTTGATGTGCGTTTGTCATTGCTGCCGGGCGGAAAAACCCGCGCGCATTTCAGCACCGATGCCATCATGTTCGACGTCTGGAGTTTTCTGCTGGTCCTCAACGACCTGGTGAACTTCTATCTCGACGAAAATACCGAACCCGGGCCGTTGACGTTTTCCTTTCGCGATTATGTGCTGGCCGAGAAAATGCGGCAGGCGAGCCCGCGTTATCGCCGCGCGCTGGCCTATTGGCGGGAGCGAGTCCCGCAGTTGCCGCCGGCCCCGGAATTGCCGCTGGCGAAAACACCTTCACAGGTCCGCAGCCCGCGCTTCACGCGTTTGCACGCGACTCTGGAAGCCGGGCAGTGGGAACGTCTCAAGCAGCGGGCGGCCGCTGCGGGACTTACACCCACGGGTGTATTGTTGGCCGCCTACGCGGAGATTCTGGCCGCGCACAGCCGCAGCCCGCAGTTCTCGCTTAACCTGACCTTTCTGAGCCGCCAGCCGGTGCATCCGCAGGTGCACGACGTGGTCGGTGAATTTACCTCGCTGTCCTTATTGTCGGTCGATAACACCAACGGCGGCAGTTTTGTCGAACGCGCACGCACCATTCAGGCTGACCTGTGGCGCGACCTGGAACATCACGATATCGGCGGCGTGCAGGTGTTGCGCGAAATCGCGCGTACCAACGGCGATGCCACCACGGCGCGGATGCCGGTTGTATTCACCAGCGCGCTGGTATTGCCTATGCCGGAGCAAAAAAATGATTTTCCGGTGACGCCGGTGCACCGGGACGGAATCACACAAACTTCGCAGGTGTGGCTTGACTGCGGCGTCTGGGAGGAACAGGGCATTTTGTTGTGTAACTGGGACGTGGTCAGGGAAATGTATCCTTCCGGTTTTATCGAAACCATGTTCGACCGTTTTTGGAAGTTCGTCGGCCACTTGGCTGACGATGAAACGCTCTGGCGGGACAAGTCTCTTGCACTCTCCAACGTTCCGCCAGAGCACCTGCCTCTGCCGATCACGCCGCGCTACGATGATCCGGCCGTTGCCGAACAGACGCTGGTTTCTCTGTTCCTCGACCGGGTAAGGGCGGATGCCGACGCTGTTGCCGTCAGGTCCGGCGAACGCAGCCTGTCTTACGGACAGCTGGCCGGACGCGCGCTCGGGCTGAGCCGCCGCCTGCACGCACAGGGCGCCGAGCCCGGCAGCCTGGTGGCGATCGTGATGCATAAAGGCTGGGAGCAGGCCGTGGCCACGCTGGGCATCATGGCGGCGGGCGCCGCCTACCTGCCGATCGATCCCGATTTGCCCGAGCCGCGTATCCGATATTTGCTGGAACACGGTCTCGTGCGGCATATCGTGGTTCAGCCCTGGCTGCAGGCACGTTTCCGGGATTTCGAAAATATCGACGTGCATGTGGTCGACGATACCGACGAGCCGATCGACGCCGGCGGGGAGATTGTCACGCTGCCGGAACCCGGGGACCTGGCTTATGTTATTTTCACCTCAGGTTCCACCGGCACACCCAAAGGTGTAATGATCGATCACCGCGGCGCGGTCAATACGATCGTCGATATCAACAGCCGCTTCGACGTCGATGCGGCGGACAGTGTGCTGGCCGTATCGGCGCTCAACTTCGACTTGTCCGTCTACGATCTGTTCGGCATGTTCGCGGCCGGTGGTTGCGTCGTTTTCCCCGACTACGACCGGCGGCTCGATCCGGCGCACTGGTATTCGCTTATCGAACGGCATGCGATCACTCTTTGGAATACGGTGCCGGCGTTGATGGGGCTGCTGACCGATTATGCGCGGGGACGCAAGGGATGTCTGGCGTCGATGCGGCAGGTGATGATGAGCGGCGATTGGATTCCTCTGCACCTGCCCGAACGTATCCGCGAGATTGCGCCCCGGGCTTCGCTGACCAGCCTGGGCGGCGCCACCGAGGCGTCTATCTGGTCGATTCTGTATCCCATCGGCGACATGGATCCGGCCTGGCAAAGTGTGCCTTACGGCCGGGCGATGAAGAACCAGGGGATACACATTCTCAATCACCGTCTTGAGCCCTGCCCGGGCTGGGTGACCGGCGATATTTATATCGGCGGTATCGGCCTGGCGCTCGGCTACTGGCGCGACCGCGCCAAAACCGACGCCGCGTTTATCGTGCATCCGCGCACCGGCGCCCGCTTGTATCGAACCGGCGATCTGGGCCGTTGGCGCGCCGACGGCAACGTCGAGTTTCTCGGCCGTATCGACCACCAGGTCAAAGTGCAGGGTCACCGCATCGAGCTGGGTGAAATCGAAACCACGCTGTTGCAGCATCCCGCCGTCAAGGAAGCGGTGGTGTCAGTTGCAGGTGAAAGACACGGACCCAAGCGTTTGATCGGTTACGTGGTGCCTGATTCCGCCGATGCACCGGAACCGGAGGAATTGCAGATCTTTTTACAGAAAACCCTGCCGGATTACATGGTGCCGCAATCCTGGATGACGTTGGAACAGTTGCCGCTGTCGGCTAACGGCAAAGTCGACCGCAAGGCGCTGCCGCTACCCGAAAGCGGCGGCGAACGACGCGCAAGCGACTATGTCGCGCCGCGTAACGAACTGGAACGGCGGCTCGCCGATATCTGGCGGGAATTGTTGCAGGCCGAGCGCATCGGCATACACGATAACTTTTTCCACGCCGGAGGAGATTCGATGCTGGCCGTGAAAATGATGATGCAACTGCGCGCCGATCTCGGTCTGGAAGTGAATCTGGCGCAGATATTCTCCGCACCCACTGTCGCGCGGCTGCTGCCACTGATTAATCCTGAACAGAAATGATCACGACCATACCTTTACTAACCTAATTTGAATACGGAGGACACTTCACTATGAGCCAGGAGGCAATCATGCAAAAACCCGCCCCCGCACTTCGTCTGCGGTCGTTGCTGGGCGGATTTTCCGCAACGCGGACTAAAGCCGCCGGCCGGGCGATCACCGGCGGAGCCGAACACCCGGTCGCGGTTGAACTGAGCGGGGTCTCAAAAATTTACGGCGCCGGCGAAGTGGCCGTGCACGCCTTGCGGGACGTTGACTTCAGCCTGCCGCGCGGCGAAATCACCGCCATTTGGGGACCCTCCGGCAGCGGCAAGTCCACCTTGCTCAACCTGATCGGCCTGGCGGATCGTCCCAGCAGCGGCAAGGTGCTGATCAACGGTATCGATACCGGGAGCCTTAACGAATCGGCGGCCGCCGCGCTCAGGAACCGCTGTATCGGTTTCGTCTTTCAGAATTTCAACCTGGTGCCGGTGTTAAGCGCCCTGGAGAACGTCATGCTGCCGTTGCAGATCGCCGGTACCGCCGGTGCGCGCAAGCGTGCATTGGCGATGCTCGAGGAAGTCGGGCTGGAGCACAAGGCGAACGCCAGGCCCGACAAACTCAGCGGCGGTCAACGCCAGCGCGTCGCGGTCGCCCGGGCGCTGGTCACCGGGCCCGACCTGGTGATTGCCGACGAACCGACCGCCAATCTCGACAGCGAAACCAGCGCCCGCATCATCGCGTTGATGCGCAGTCTGAACGCTTCCCATCGAACCACGTTTCTGATTTCGACACACGACGCCCGTGTGCTCGACGACGTGGACCGCAAGATAAAACTGATCGACGGACGCATAACACAGGAATAACCGATATGAACATGTTGTTGCTTGCAAGCAGGAATCTTTTTCGCAATACGCGCCGGAGCTTCATTACCATCGCCGCTATCGCCGCGGGTTACGCGGCAGTCATTCTGTTCGGCGGCTATATCTCCGACGTTTACAACAGTCTCAAGGTGCAGGCGGTCAGCGGCGAACGGCTGGGACACCTGACCATATATAAGGAAGGTATGCTCAACGAGGGCCGCCTGAAGCCGAGAAAATATCTGCTTTCGCCCGCGGAATCCGCGACGCTGGAAACGGTGGTGCGGGACTATCCCGGCGTGCGGCTTGTGTCTCCGCGCCTGCCGATCAGCGGTATGCTCAACCACGGTTCGGCTTCCACCATCTTTATCGGTGAAGGCATGGTTGCCGAAGACATTCCTGTGTTGCGCGGCGAACTTGAAGAGGGCTACGGCGGTTGGCTGGACGCCGGCAAGCCCGCTGGAATCGCCATGTCGTCGGAAATGGCGCGCCTGCTGGATCTGGGGATAGACGATGAACCCATCCTGATCACGTCGACGTTTGCCGGCCAGGCTAACGCCATGGACGCGCGCATTATCGATATTTTTGAAACCGGCAACGCAGGCACCAACGACAAAACCCTGCTGGTCCCGTTCGAATACGCCCAAAATCTGATGGATACTGCCGGCGTCGAACGTTATGTGGTGCTGCTTGACGATATCGGTCGTACCGTGCAGGCGCGCGAGGATTTGACCCGCCGTCTGGAACAGGCCGGCCTGGCAGTGGAAATCAAAACCTGGAAAGAGCTTTCCAGTTTTTACAACCAGGTGAAAAGCCTGTTCGACATGATTTTCACCTTTATTTTCAGCATCGTATTTGTGGTCATCATTATGAGCGTGATCAACACCATGAGCATGACGGTGATCGAGCGCACCCGGGAAATCGGCACGTTGCGTGCGCTGGGTCTGCGCCGTTCGGGCATCGTGTCGCTGTTCACCACCGAAGGTGCGTTGCTGGCCCTGGTCGGCGTGAGTTTCGGTCTGACGGTCAGCCTGCTGGTGGCCTGGCTCGTTGATGTTGCCCATATCACCTACACCCCGCCGAACTCATCCAGCGCCGTGCCGTTGCTGGTGGAAATCAACGCGGCGCAAATGCTTACCGTTTCATTGCTTGCTACCGTCCTGGCGGCGCTGTCGTCTGCCTGGCCGGCACTGGGCGCGGCGCGCAAGGAAATTCACACCGCCTTGACTCATGTCTGATGATACGGCGGAAATGCTTGTTAACAAGAGGTTGATAGTTATGAAAAGTCCGAAGGCAAAACTGGCGGAAATCCTCAAGCCTGTCACGTTCACGGCGCTGTTTGCAGCCGCCGCCGGCGCGCAGGCGATCGACGCCGAAAAGATTCTGGCCGCCAGCGACCGCGCCCGGGGCGGCGGATTGCCGGGCATCGAGTGGATGATCGTCATGCAAACCGTCGAACCGGATTTCGAGGAGATTCGCAAGATGCAGGTCAGGGCGCTGGACAACACCAGCCTGGCGACCACGGTCTGGCCGCCGCGCATGTCCGGTTCGAAACTGCTGCAGGTCGGCCGCAACATGTGGTACGCCAAGCCGGACCTGCGCAAACCGATATCCATTTCATCGCGGCAGAAACTGTCCGGGCCGGCGGCCAACGGCGATATCGCTTCCACCAACTACGTACTCGATTACGATCCCACACTGGTGGGCGAGGAAACCGTCAATGGCGAACCGGCCCATGTCCTGGATCTGGTGGCGAAGAACAAGTGGGTTACCTACGACAGGATTCGCTACTGGGTTTCCAAGCAACGCAAGGTCGCGCTGAAGGCGGAGTTCTACACGGTTTCGGGCAAGCTGTTCAAAACGGCAACGTTCGAGAACGACAATGAAATCGTCTACCAGGGTGAACGGATTCCTTTCGTCAGCAAAATGATCATTCGCGACGAGGTCAAGGACGGTCATTATTCGGTGCTGGAATATTCCGCCGTTGAAGCCAAGGCGCTTTCGCCTTCGCAGTTTCATGTTTCCTCGTTGGTGAATTAAGCAGTCTTTTGTCATGTTGCAGAGGTTGATAAGCAGACCGGGCGCCGTTGCGCTGATGGCAATGGCGCTGTGCCTGGCGTATGTCACGGTGGCGCAAGGGAGCAACCCGGATTACGACATTCCGGATATACCGGAGATGGCGGGCGCGGGGCTCGATTCAGGATCGGGATGGTGGCCGGAGGATGCGCGGCTAAGGTTGTACGGGGTGTTATCCGTTTTTGACCTGGGAGTGGCCGAAGCAGGGCCGTTCAATATCGGCAACTTTGCCGGCCTGCCGGACCGGGGACGCGAGGGTGAACTGCGTCCCGAACTGCAACTGCCGCTGAACGACTGCACGGCCAATCTGAAACCCCGACTGCGCTACACCTCGCAGAAAATCAACGGGCAGGATGACACCGAGACGGAGTTATTCTTTAACGCTGCGTATCTTGAGTGCCGGCTGGGGTATGCCTTTGAACTGTCCGCCGGCCGTCAATCGTTGCAATGGGGCAACGGACAATACCGCTCGCCCAGCAATCCCTTTTTCGCCGAGACTGTTCTGTTCAATCCGGTGCAGGAGGTGTTGGGCAAGGATTTCGTTACCGTCAGTTACCGGCCGAACATGGACTGGGGTGTGACATACATTGCGCATCTGGACAACAGTCATGTCGATCCTGACAGGGCGGGTTTCGAGAGATCTCACGGTATTAAGTTTGACTGGACGGGCCGCTGGTTCAGCGGCGGCGCGATCTGGTCGAAGCGGCATGACCGTCCGTCGCGCTTTGGTGCCTACAGCACGTTCACCCTGTCGGACGCGTTACTGGTTTACGGCGAGGGAACCACCTCGCGGGATGCGGCCGGGTTGTTGCCTCTGATCGACGGCAATGAAGTCGCCATGGTTCCGGCGAACGATATCGATGATCGGCGTCGCTCGACCCTGTTGACCGGCATGTCGTACACATTTGCCGGCGGTCTTACCGCCTACCTGGAATATTTGCGCAGCAATGAAGGTTTCGACGATCGTCAGTCGGAAGATTGGCTGACGGTTGCGCGTAATGCGGCTGCGAACCTGAACGGACCGGATGCTTTCACTTCGGCCGGTATCCTGGCCGCCGCCATCGATCCCGGCTGGCGGCAGTTGCGCAACGATTATCTGTTTGTGCAACTGGTGCAAACCGAATACCGGCAGAAGGCGGATCTGGCTTTGCGGTACGTGCGCAACCTCGATGATGACGGCTACGAAATCTCCGCGGCGATTACTGTTCGCCTCGGCGATTATGCCGAATGGTTTTTTTCCGGCAACCGCAACTACGGCGGTCCCGAGACCGAATTCGGACGGTTGAACCGTTACGCGTTCCAGACGGGCTTCAGAATTTATGCGTTCTAGAGGAAGGAATAAGCAGTGAGTGTTTCGATTGAACCGGGAAAAAGAATTTTCGAGTCGAACGACCTTCTCGTGACCCAGAATCAGGACGGCGGTTCGCGATGGTTTTATATTCCGCAGCCGGTGGTCCGGCCGCGGCTCCGGTTGTACTGTTTTCCATATGCCGCGGGCAGCCCGGCGCTCTTTCGTGATTGGACGGTTTTACTTCCGGGCACCGTGGAAATGCGGGCTGTAACATTGCCCGGAAGGGGCCTGCAGGCGGATGCGCGGCCGATCTGCAATCTCAAGGTATTGAGCGGGCATATTGCAAAAGCCGTTGCCGCACACAGCGATACCCACTTTGCCTTTTTCGGACACAGCATGGGCGCATTGCTTGCATTTGAAACGACACGGGAGTTGCGCAGGCGCGGCTCGATGCAACCCGTGCACCTGTTCTTATCCGCCTGTCACGCGGCGCATCGCTTCAGCGAAAACAGGGCGACGGTGGAAAACATGACCAACGAGGAGTTTATTACCCACTTGGGCAGACTTGCCGGCACGCCCAGGGAAATTTTGAACGACCGGCAACTGATGGAAATATTGTTGCCTTCCCTGAAAGCGGATTTCCTGGCGCTGGATCGCTGGCGTTACGAGGCCGACAGACCTTTGAATGTCCCGATCACGGCGATTGCCGGCCGCGATGATGAGGCGGTAGGGACGGAAGCGGTCCGTGAGTGGCAACAGCACACCAATATGGATTTCAATTTTACCGCTGTGGCAGGCGATCACTTTTTCGTCACCAGCGCGCCGGAACCGCTAGTTGAATTGATTTCCAGAACGCTGAGAAATGATGCTTGGTTGTGAGACAAGGCATTCATCTTCCATGATAAAGTGGCGGCCATCGCCGTGCATCGGCCCGGAATAAATTTAAAATAAGGAAAACGTTTTATGAAATTCGATCTTGTTTTTGGCGCAGGCCCGCTCGGCAGAGCAGTGGCGGACGAATTGGCCGGCCGAGGCCGTGCCGTGAAGTTCGCCACGCGCTCCTGCGGCGGTGATTTGCCGCATGAATGTCTGCGCATCGATTTACTGGCACCAAACCTGCAAGAGCGGCCGGCGGACGTGGAGCGCATCTTTGTCTGCTCCGCGCCCGTGTACTGGCGCTGGCCGCAGGAACTGGTGCCCATGGTCGAAGGGGCGTTGCAATTGGCTCGTGCAACCGGCGCATCACTGGTGTTCGCCGACAACCTTTACGCTTACGGTCCGTCTGCAGAACCCTTGACCGAAAATACTCCCTGCCGTCCTCAGGGTCCCAAGGGCCGTGCGCGGTTGGAAGCCGCTGAGAGAATTCTTCGCGCCCACGAAAGCGGCCAGGTTCGCGCCGCAATCGTCCGCTCCTCGGATTTTTATGGGCCCGGAGTTCATGTATCCAGCCTGGGAAGCGACGCTTTTCAAAGAGTGGCCGGGGGCAAGGCAGTGAATTGTCTGGGGGATATCGATCAGCCGCATTCGTTTAACTTTATTGAAGATTTTGCCGGGGCGTTGATCAACGTTGCCGGGAACGAAGATTGTCATGGGCAGGTGTGGCACGCTCCCGCCGCCGCACCGCTGTCCATGCGGGAAACCGTCAAGCTGATTGCCGATCAATGCGGGCGTGAAGCCAAATTTAATATTGCTCCCCGCTGGCTGTTTCGCCTGTTGTCGCTGTTTAACCGCTATATGAAAGAACTGGACGAGGTGTATTACCTGTATACCCGGCCGTTGATGGTGGACAGCGGCAAGTATGAGCGGCGTTTCGGAATAACGGCCACGCCGCATATCCAAGGTATTCAAAAAACCCTTGCATCCCTCGGTATTCATCCGGTCTGAAAGTTATGTCGATCACCGGTGTCTTGTTTTCGCCGAATTTAAACCAACTAATGGAGACACCGGTGTCGGCAGACAAGGATGTTCATATCTGGGTATTGAACGATGCCGAAAAGAGACGGTATTGGCGCCAAGTCCTTAGCCGGCTTCTGGCCGAGGAAACGTCGGCACATCCAGGAATGGCTTCCGCGGAAATGTTCACCAGAGTGGTGCCAATGAAAAAGCTGACGCTAATTTGTCTTTCGCGGGGACAGAGGATCGGCGTCGGCATGGGAAAAGTATTGCGGCTGCCGGAGCTCCTGAACAGAGTTGCCCCCATGCTTGACTCTCAAACGCTGGCAGGCATCCGGGCAAATCCGCCCGAACAGCGGCAGCGGATCATATCGCTGCTTTATTATCAGCGTGTCGCGCTTGCGCAGGCTCTGGATCTCAAGGGACCCTATCGGCTTTGGCGGGTTAATCCGATGTTTATACGCGGCGATTGCGGCATGGGTTTGAACGATGGCTGCAGAATTGTCGGCGGATTTATGCTGAAAACGCTCAGTCTGGGCGCCGATTATACAAGTGTCCTTTGTTGTTCGCCTTTAACCCGCAGGGTCGTTGTCGGTTCGCTTTAACGGGGGGAGAACTTTTTAAAGTGAGCTTAAATCAACGACAGCGAAACCGCCCTGGCGACCGCATGCTGCCGGTTCGACACTCCGAGCTTGGAGGTAATGTTGGAGACATGGAACGTAACCGTTCTTTCCGAACAATTCATTATCCTGGATACTTCCCAGGTGGTTTTGCCGCTGGCGATCCATTTAAGGCATTCGCGCTCGCGCGGTGTCAGCCGCGGTGTCTCCTCGGGCTGTTCGAGGCGGATGTATGCTTCGTGCATATAAGCAACCAGCAGGCTCAATTCGGGCATCAACTGGCTTGAGATTTGACTTTCGCCTTTGCACATCCTGCCGCCGTTGGCAAAACTGATCATTCCCAGTTTGTCCTGAAAACTGCGTATCGGAATGCTGACCCCGGATCTGATATCGTAATCGCAGGCCTCTTCGTAAATCTCTTTTTGCGACCGCGTTTGATAAAGCTCGGGACTCCAGATCAGCGGCAGAAAGCTGTGCACGCAATGGCTGACAGTGGGATCGTGTAGCATGTATTGGTTGGAGTCGTAAGTTGCCCGCCAGGCGGAGGGATATGTACTGATAATGTCCGGCTCTTTACCGGGAACGCCGGATTTTATTCCATAAAGAAACAGATCGAAACCCAGCAGTCGGACAAATTGATCGCTTTTCTCTTTCCATTCTTCGAGAGTCTTGACCGTTAACAATTCCGCGAATGTTTCGAAAAAGGTTTTACTGTGTTTCATACCAAAAGGTTGCTCCATACTTATACTTTTATATTCCTGAGTCCGTCATTCGGCACCGGAGAGGAGGGGGAATGTACATTTGTCTGTAGTCCATGCCGTACCGCTTTCCTTTAATGCTCCCTTCTTGCTTCCTGGCGGCGTTGATTCCCTCACTGTTTTAGTGTTCACGGCTTTGCTCGCCGTTCTCCCTGTTGTTTATCGGGTGGCTTCTGTTGAAACAGCCATTGGGCAGCGAGCTCGTCAACATGCGAAATATTATCACTTGCTGTTTTGCAAGCGTTCATACTTTTGGGGGAGAGCCTGTTTTATTCAAAGCTCCTGATATCCCCTCCAGACACCCGGTCGCTATTCTGCAATATTTTTGTGGAATGTTTTGTGAATTATTTACTCAGAAAGGATGACATGCAAGTTAAAGTGCGGTTGCGGGGTGCTTGACAAGTTTGGTTGACAATGCGAGTAATGCAGAAGCGGGTTCAGTCTGCCGGCACATGAAGAATCATAAGCTACATGGGAAGCGTGTTCTTTTTCTTGGATTTCGGCTCGAAACGGTAAATGGTTACGGTGGGTTCTTCCGTTTTCTTGTATTCCTCGCCGTGGATCGTGACCAATTCCGGTTTAGTCTTCGGCGTTTCATCAATGATACCCTGTCCCCCTCTCGGAATGACAATGGTTTTGCAGGAAGCCAAATGTCTCAGGGAGTCCTCCCACCGCTCTGATTGCGGCGACAGGTTTCGATGGTCGATGATCAGCCAATCGTAAACGATTTCAGTGGAACCCAGCTCAAGCAGGGCTTCCTTGGGTGAGTCGTACTGTATCAACTGAAGTTTGTCAGGTTCACCGGAAATCCCCGCCACCTGCTGTAGCAGGATAGGAAGGTCTGTCATGATACCAACAAGAAAAATGTTCACGCCGCTCTCCTTGGCAATGTTTTGAGTTTCATGGTAATCGAATCATAGGCAGCTTGGTTGATGGTAATTCTACAACCGACGGAAAAAATGTTGCCGATGTGTTGGGG
>DASVCP010000260.1:0-4110 GCA_036381555.1 Gammaproteobacteria bacterium | reverse complement strand
CTGCGAAAAAAGGCCGGATCTTCGTAGCCCACCAGACAGGCAATTCGATCCACGGGGATGGCGGTACGTTCAAGACGGCGCTTGGCGGCCTCGATGCGCAATAGCTGCACATACTTTATTGGCGTATGACCAACGGCCCGTGTGAAGCGGCGTTTGAATGTGCGTGCCGGAAGTCCGGAATGACGTACCATGCTTTCCACCGGATTGGGCTCGCTGAGATTGGCGTCAAGCCAATCCTGCGCTTGGAGAATAACCGCATCCCCGTGTTCGCGGGGCGGCGTAAAAATCATAAAAGGGATCTGTCCGTCCGCATGCCATTCAAGCAGCAAAAACTTCGCAATGGTCTGCGCGGCGGCCAGACTGACATGGTTGGCAATCAGGTACAGCGCCAGATCATGCCACGAACCCGACGCACCCGACATAACGATTTCACCGCGTTCCCCGCTGCGCACCAGCAGGTGTTCAAGCCGTAATTCGACGCCGGGAAAACATCTGCGAAACAGATCGGCATAGGCCCAATGAGTGGTTGCCTTATCGCCCTCAAGCAGCCCGGTCTGCGCCAGCAACAGTGCGCCGGAACAGGCCGAGCATAACATCGCACCATGAGCGTGCATCGTCTTCATCCAGCTCACAATCCTGGAATAATCACCGGGGAGCCAGTCTGTGGTGCTGACCAGCAACGCCGGCACAATGACGATATCCGTGCATGTAATCTCGTCTATGCTTTTTTCCACCCTGAAAGGAACATGCTGCTGTCGCTTGTCGCCGACCACACTCACGCTAAAGGGCGGCTCATCCGGAATGCTGTCACTCATTCCTCGCAATAGGGGGAATACGCGGAACACGTCCGCAAGTCCCGCAAGTGTGGAGTGACTGACTTCCGGCAGGCCGAGGATACTGACATGCAGTGGAGATGTGACCGACATAATCATGTTAATGGCATAAACCGACCGGGATTGTCAATTTTCCCTCTTACAATTCAGGCCGCCAATCCGCAATCTATAACTGAACAAACAGCAAGCAACGCAGAGGAATCGATGCAGGCAAATGAATACGTGGAATTCTGGAACGATACGCTGGCGGACAAGTTCGAGCGATTCCGCAATATACTCATGAACGGCCTGAGTTATCACAGCGCGGCGACATTGGATCAGCTCGACCTGAAGCCGGGCGCTCGCGTGTTGGACGTGGGTTGCGGCTGGGGCGACACGGCGATTCAACTCGCCCGGAAAACCGGACCGACCGGATGCGTGCTCGGTATCGATTGCGTGGAACGATTTCTGCAACAGGTCCGCCAGGATGCCACCGAGGCCGGCATAAACAACGTCCAATTCATTGCCACGGATGTCGAGGTCTATCCATTCGAAGGCCAATTCGATTTGTGCTTCTCGCGCTTCGGCATGATGTTCTTTAATAATCCCGTCGCCGCGATGCGAAATATCCGTAACGCCTTGAAACCGGGTGCACGGCTGGTGTTTATTGTCTGGCGAAGAATCGAGGACAACCCCTGGCTCGGCTTGCCCAAAGAAATTGTTTCGCATTACCTGCCGCCGCCCGGCGAGGATGCCCGCAGTTGCGGGCCCGGTCCTTTTTCCATGGCCGATCCGAAGGTTGTCACGCGCCAACTGGAAATCGCCGGTTTCACCGGTATCCGTTTCGAATGCACTGACGGACCTGTGACCGTGGGAGATTCGGTTGAGCAGGGCATGCAATTCCAGCTTGCCCTCGGACCCGCCGGCGAAGTGTTCCGTGAAGCCGGTGATCTCGCCGAACACCGTCGCGACGAAATCGAGCAGGCGTTGCGCTCCGCGCTCGCGCCTTTTGAAAAGAACGGCAAAATCGTCATGCCGTCAAGTTCATGGACCGTCACCGCACAGCACCCTGGCAACTGACGGAAAGATACATCACTTAAAATTGGAAGGAGAACAGTATGTCTTCAATACCGAAACAATCCGACAAACTTGTCAACGGCCTCAACACTGAAACACTTGGTACGCTGGCCGGCGCCTTGCAGCAGAACGCCGGTTCCGGACGGGTTCGCTTTCACAGCGATACCGTGTGGACAGGCGCCGCTCAAACCTCGACACTGCTCAAGGGCTTCACCGTGGACGGGCAAACACTGCACAACGAACGCCGCCGCTTCGAACTGAAATGCGACGAGCCCGTCGAACTCGGCAGCCACGATTCACAAGCCGCACCCGCCGAACAATTACTGCATGCCGTTGCAAGTTGCATTGCCGCCACCACCAACGCCTATGCCGCGCTTTCCGGCGTGAAGCTGACGAAGTTGGACGTAACGCTGGAATGCGACATCGATCTGCACGGCATCTTCGGCCTCGACGAAAATGTACGTCCCGGCATGCAGATCATCAACGCGGATATTCACGTTGCCGGCGACGCAGACGCCGATACGCTCAAAGCCATCGTTGAGAAAGGCGTACGTTATTCACCGATGAGAGACACCGTGCAGAACGGAGTAACGGTTAGCTCCAGTATTCATGTTTAGTTAAAGCAAATCTCACACGAAGACGCGAAAAAAATAAAATCGTGTAAAAGGCATGAGAACTACTCTATGGAACAGACATATATCACTATGCAAATTTTCAGAATCTTTGTATAGCTGACCGTGATTCATTTCCTTTGAATGAAACTACGGCACAATAAATTTCACCGTAGCCCCCGATTTTACTCTTAGCGCCTTCGCGCCAACCGCCATGGAAGGCGGGAATGCAGATAACGCAGGAGCAGTCTATTTGCTTCGCGTGAGAAATTTTAGAATTATTCCTCGAACAACCCTCCGCTGCCAGCGCCAGCGCATTCTGCATCAGCCGGAAAGTCGGTCGCACCGTCCGCGTCGTTATCCAGCCCGTCATCGCACCGGGGTATAGCGTCAAGATCGGCGCGCAACACGAAGAATTCGCCGTTGGTGTTGGCGGTGACAATCACGCCGCTGGCAAAATACGGAAACACGCTCCAGACGCCCGCGAAGTCCAGAGCATTGATGGCGGGAACGGTATCGAAATAGGCAACTTCGGCAAGTTCGCCCAGCGCCAGGTTGCCGGTACGCAATATGCGGACGCCCGCCAGGTAATTGGCCTGGTAAACATGGTCTTCAAGCACGTACATATTGTGATCGGATGCGCGGGTGGTGGCGGTATACGCGTGAGTCTGCTGCGGATTGTCAAGATCGCTAACATTCCAGATATAGGTTCGCGTGTTGTGTCCGTCGGTCCATTCGTCCATCTCGTCGCCGAGAAAAAAATGCGCATGATCCTCGCTAAGCCAACCCTGGTGCGCATAGGCGGCACCGTTGTAAGTACGCCGGGCAAGCAATTGCGGCGAACCTTTGTCGGTAACATCGACGACGGTCAGGGTGTCTTCGTTGGATGCGAAACAAATCTCTCGCCCGGTGTAAACGGCGTCCGGCCCCGCATAGACCACACACTGTACGTCGTGGGTATAGCCGTCCCCGGAATAACAACCGGCGAACGCCGGCGCTTTCGGGTCGGAAACATCCACCATATGCAAGCCGCCGGCGCAGGTGTTGGAACCCGCGACGTAGGCATAACCGGTGTCGGTATTGACGGCGACATTATGGGCGTTGCCGAATTGTGTATATCGAATGTCGGCGGACAGCTCGGTGGGTTCGGTCAATGCGGCGAGTCTTGTCAGATCGAACACCTGCAAACCGTGACCCGCGGCTTCGCTGACAATCAGCGCATGATCATTGATGACTTTGACGTCGTGCCAGTCCGATGCCGTGGTCGGCGTCCGCACAAAGCCGACGAATTCGGGATTGAGTGGATCGGTAATTCGGATAAACACCGTGCCGATAGTCAAGCCGAGAATGGCGTACTCGTCGCCGTTGACACTGTCCACCCACCCCCAGATGTCGGACGCACCGACGGAAAAATCCAGGCCGCTTAACATATCCATGTTTAGGCAGGGATAACCGCCGGCTGAGCCGCCGAGACAATCGGCGCCGCCTACCTCTGACGCGGTCACATCCGCGTTTACGTTATCGTTGGGTGTGTTGTGGTCATGATCGGAGTCGCTGCGACAACCGGCCATCACAAAGGCGAGAAAACCCGTGGCAAGAAGAAAAAAAAC
>DASVCP010000259.1:0-3233 GCA_036381555.1 Gammaproteobacteria bacterium | reverse complement strand
CAAGGGCTATTGGTATTTTTCAGGAGCCTTTGGTTCGAACCCTCGATATATATAACGCAAGGTTCGACTAACTCGTCGGGAACAAATTGGCGCGAGCGTCATCGCTTCTGTTTAACCTGTGCGCGGCGTTAGCGAATCCTTATGGTTAACCTCTCAGACCCCGCATTGATAGCACCACCTTTAAAAAATCAACGTAAACTTCGCCCCGCCCGCATCCGACTGCCCTGCCGTCACGCTCCCTCCATGCGCAATCATGATCTGGCGTGTCAATGCCAACCCCACGCCGGACCCCTGCGATTTGGTGGTGAAAAAAGGCACGAAGATCTCATGGATTATATCGGAGGGTATACCGGGTCCGTTGTCAGCCACTTCAATCAATACGTGTCCGCGTTGATTCATGCGTCCCGTTATGACGACATTAGGATTACTCGTGCCCGTCAACGCCTGCTCGGCGTTTTTTAGCAGGTTGATCATCAGTTGCTCAAGCAGGTCGGGATCGGCATAAAGCTGCAAACTCTCCGGGTCCGCTTTGACGGTAAGGGCTATGCCCCTGGCCGCCCAATGGTCCGCCAGAAGCGTCTCCACCCGCCGGAACAGCTCCGCCAACACAAGTTTTTGCTTCTGCGGCGCCGGCAATAATGTGAGACTGCGGTAGCTCTGCACAAACTGCAGCAGGCTGTCCGAGCGCCGAACCACCGTGTCCGCGGCATGGTGTACGTCATCCAGGTCTTCAAGCACGGCATTGGCATCCGCATTTTCCTTCAGTTTTCTCCGAACATCGTCCAGCAGGTCGGCCGCGGTCTTGGCCAGCGATGCCACCGGGGTTATGCTGTTCATGATTTCATGCGTCAGCACCCTGACCAGATCCTGCCAGGCTTGCAACTGAGTGTCATCAAGCTCACTCTGAATGTCCTGCATGCTAATCAGTTTTTCGCTGATCGTGCCCGTCACAACTTGCGTCGCCACCACCGTCAACTGCCGCTCAGCCCCATCGTAAGAAAAGTTGACCAGCCTGCGACTGCCGGGCTCGATACTTTTAATAGCCTGAAAAAAGTTTTCGCCGAACCTCCTCAAATCTTCCACCCTGTTCACGCTGATACTGCCGAACAGGCGCCGGGTTGCATTGTTATGCAATTGAATGCGGCCATCGGGATATAAAGACAACAAAGGTACGGGCATATGCTCGACCATCGATTTCAAATGCCTGAGATTCTCCTCCTGCTGCAACCGGGACGCTTTGAAATTCTTCAATATGTCGCTGAACGCTGCTGAAAGCTTTTCAAAGTTCGCGCCGGCATGCGCGGTCAGAAACTGGTGACCGTAATCCCCATGGCGCAACGTTTGAAAGAAACGGGCAAGCTCCAAATTGGTTCTACTGACAAAATGATAGAGGTCCAGCAACAAAATCAACACAACTGCCGACATCAGCAAAGTGACCGCGTGATAGCCGGGTGTTGTCAGCGCCACGCTCAACCCCGCCAATGCGGCGGTAAGCAGGGTTACACGAAAAAACATGAAAAAAGCAAAACGATTAAAGACCATATTTTTCCATCCGCCGATATAGAGCAGCGCGAGTTATACCAAGCTCCTTCGCCGCCTTGCTGATATTGTATCGATGACGTTTTAATGCCGCCTCCACCATCCGCTTTTCCATTCTTTCCAGATCCAGGTCGGCTCCGTCATCGATTTCCGCAAGGCCGGGCTGTTCCCGTATGAGACCGCCGTTCCCAACGCTTTTGTTTACCGGCATCCCGTAGGCCTCAAGCTGCAAATCCGCCGCTTCAAGTTCTTCACTTTCGGAAAGTATCACCGCCCGTTCCACTGCATGCCGCAATGCGCGGACGTTGCCCGGCCAATGATAAGCCCTGACCGCTTCCAGCGCCCGCCTCGAAAGCTTTTTCTCTTTCTTCTGGTATTTGCGCGAATAAAGTTGCGCGTAGTGGGTGGCGATTTCCGGAATATCCTCGGGCCGTTCGCGCAACGGCGGCAAAATAATCTCCACCGTGTTCAAACGAAACAGCAGATCCTGCCTGAATTTATTCTCGTCACGCAGGGCTTCCCGGGAAATGTTGGTGGCCGCAATGACCCTGACATCGATATCGATCACCTGATTACCGCCAAGGGGGGTGACGCTGCGTTGTTCCAGTACGGTTAACAACTTGGCTTGCAGGTGCAGGGGAATGTTGCCGATTTCATCGAGAAACAAGGTGCCGCCGTTGGCGGCGACAAGGCGTCCGGTACGATCCTTGAGCGCGCCGGTGAAGGCCCCTTTACGATGACCGAACAGCTCGGATTCGAACAGGCTTTCCGACACCGCGCCCAGATCCACGGACATAAAGACGCTTTCCGATCGCAGGCTGAGCCGGTGCAACTCCCTCGCCACCAACTCCTTGCCGGTACCGTTCTCGCCGATGATGAGTACGTTGGCGTCGGTGGGCGCGGCGCGGCGAATGACGGCATGCATGGCCTCCATCGCCTTTGAAGTACCCAACAGGCTTTGGCGCGCACCGCCCGAGGCCTCCATAAGCGCCTCGTTGCTGCGTTTCAAGCGTCGCGCTTCCGAGCGACTGTCATGCAGTTGTACCGCGGCGGACAGTGTCGCCACCACTTTCTCGTTTTGCCAGGGCTTGGCGATAAAATCCGTTGCGCCATGCTTCATCGCTTCGACGGCGAGGTCCACACCGCCATGGGCGGTAATCATCACCACCACCGTGTCCGGATCGATCTCCAGTATGCGCTTCAGCCACACCAGCCCCTGCCGCCCGCCGCTTTCTCCCGGCGAAAAATTCATATCCAGCAGCACGGCATCGAAGTTCTGCCCTGCCATGACCCGGGGAATATGCTCCGGCCGATTACACGTGACGACCTGGCCGAAGTGCCGTTTCAACAGCAACCTGCCCGCGGTAAGAATATCCTCGTCGTCATCGACAATCAGGATGCGTTTGTCGTTTATCAAGGATCGTTCGCCCTTCAGTTCACTGTTTGTCATCGTACAATTTATGTCCGCTTTCGTACACTCTTTTCTGTCCGTATCCGGACACCTCTTGCGGATGTCAATTATAACGCCTTGAAAATCAAAAACTTATATCTTGGCCCGCCCCTTGCTCTAAGCAGACTTATGCAAAACACGCGAACACATGACCAAAATGGTCTTACAGCAGATTTCCAGATGAGCCATCAAGAACGTGCCGGGCAACAGGACTGGCCACGATACAACAGCAACGCAAACATCG
>DASVCP010000258.1:0-9761 GCA_036381555.1 Gammaproteobacteria bacterium | reverse complement strand
GTGGTTCCTGGACCAGCTGGACGGCATGACCCGGCAGATAGAAGCGCTGAGCCAGATGGGTTTATTAAGCCGCTTCGTCGGCATGGTAACCGACAGCCGCAGCTTCCTGAGCTACTCGCGCCACGAATACTTCCGCCGTCTGCTGTGCCGCATCCTGGGCCGCGACATGGCCGGCGGACTGGTGCCGAACGACATTAAAATGGTCGGCGGCATGATTCAGGACATCTGCTATAACAATGCAAAGGAATACTTCCCGTTCGATGAAAAGCTTTGAACCACTGAGCACACGGAGAACACGGAGAGTCAGAAAAGCGGAATGAAAGTATAAAAGTATGGAAGTATTTAAAAGTGCACCATTTGCATACTCTAATACTTTGATACTTATATTCTTATTTTGTATCACTCACTAACTTCCACTCTCTCAGTGGTTAGTTTTGATTTATGAATACTCAAATCGCGCAAGTATTCGCGTTTGCGGTTTCGGTGACCGCGCCGATCTTTATGGTGGTATCGCTCGGCGCGGTACTGAAACGGTTCAACGTCATCAACGACGAGTTCATCCGCGTCGCTTCCAACCTGGTCTTCAACATCGGTCTGCCCGTCATGCTGTTTATCAGCACCGCGAAAACCGATTTTTCCCAACTAGCCAATCCGAAACACATTGCCATTGTCGTTGCGATGACAATGATCATCTTTTTCGGCGCCGGCTTGGCGGCTTGGTGGCACGTGGAAGAAAAAAGCGAACGCGGCGTATATGTACAGGGTGCGTATCGCGGCAACCTGGTGATCATCGGCCTGGCGTTCTGCGCCAACGCCTACGGCGAGCTGGGACTGGCTATTGCCGCGCTGCCCGTCGCCATACTCGTAACGCTGTACAACGTGCTTGCTGTCTACATCCTGAACGTCACTTTAAATCACCAAACCGGCAATTCGCCCAGAGAAGTTTTCCTCGGCATCCTCAAAAATCCTCTGATTATCGGCATACTCACCGGCCTTGCCGTCAACCTGTTGAATCTGCCGCTGCCGGATCTGTTACTCGATACCGGCGGCTATTTCTCGCGGTTGACGCTGCCACTGGCCCTGCTCTGTATCGGTGGCGCCATGAACCTGTCGGCATTGAGGCTTTCGAGCAAAGCAGCACTGGGCGCAACCACCTGGAAACTAATTCTGTCGCCACTGGTTGTATGCCTGATCGCGATCCCTTTCGGCATCCGCGGACCCGAACTGGCGGTGCTGTTTTTACTGGCATCGGCGCCCACCGCGGCGGCCAGCTTCGTGATGGTGAAAGCCATGGGCGGCAACGCGTCGCTGGCCGCGAACATCATCGTCCTGTCGACGTTTGCCTCGTTGGTTACGGTGACCGGCGGATTGTCTATACTAAAGTACTCCGGACTGTTGTAACCGTTCACCCGCAATAGATCGTGTGGAAACCGATAAGACACGCTTATCGCTATCATGGGTGTCCTGACTGAAAGCACCCGCAACCAAGGAAAACTTATGACCGCAAAAAAGATAATCCCGGCCGTTTTTCTTTTGACTATCGGAAGCCTTTCCCAGGCACAGGAACCCGGAAAAAACATATACAACGGCGATTGGATCGATTTCAACAAGAATGGCAAAAAGGATTTGTATGAAGATCCCTCCAAGCCGGTAGAGAAAAGAGTCCGGGACCTGCTTGCACAGATGACGCTGGAAGAAAAAACCTGCCAGACCGCCACGTTATACGGGTACGGCAGGGTATTGAAAGACAAGCAACCCACACCCGAATGGAAAAACGAGATCTGGAAAGACGGCATCGCCAATATTGACGAGCAACTCAACGGCGTACAGGGACACCGTACTTTCATTGCCAACGAATATACTTATCCCCACAGCAAGCATGCCGAGGCCATTAACAACATCCAGCGGTGGTTCGTGGAAGAAACCCGCCTGGGCATTCCCGTGGATTTCAGCAACGAGGGCATCCACGGATTGACCCACGACCGCGCCACACCGCTGCCGGCGCCGATCGCCATCGGCAGCACCTGGAACAAGCAATTGGTATACGAGGCCGGCACCATCGTCGGGCGTGAAGCCAAAGCGTTGGGCTATACCAATATCTATGCTCCCATCCTCGACGTCGCCCGCGATCCGCGCTGGGGAAGAACCGTCGAAACTTACGGCGAAAATCCGTTTCATATCGCAGAATTGGGCATCCGGATGGCCAAGGGCATACAAAGCCAGGAGGTAGCCTCCACCCTGAAGCATTTCGCCGTCTACGGCATCCCCAAGGGCGGGCGCGACGGGAATGTCCGTACCGACCCCCATGTCGCGCCGCGGGAAATGCATGAACTGCATCTCTACCCTTTCCGCCGGGTGATCAACGAAGCCCAACCCATGGGCATCATGAGCAGTTACAACGACTGGAACGGCGAACCGGTCACTGCCAGCCGTCATTTTCTTACGGAACTGCTCCGGCAGCAGTTCGGTTTCAAGGGCTATGTGGTTTCAGACAGCGGCGCCGTGGAGTTTGTGCACGACAAACACAAAGTGGCTAAAGACTACAAAGAAGCCGTCAGGCAGGTTATCGAGGCGGGACTGAACGTGCGGACCCACTTCACTCACCCCCGGGATTTCATTCTCCCCTTACGCGAATTGGTGCGGGAAGGTAAAGTATCGATGAAAACCCTGGACAGCCGCGTCGCGGATGTCTTGCGAGTGAAATTCGAACTGGGCCTGTTCGATCAACCCTATGTCGAGAACATTCAAAAAGCCGATGAAGTGCTTGCACCTGAGAATACCCAGGACTTTGTTCTGGAGATGGCCAAGCAGTCGCTGGTACTGCTGAAAAACAAAAACAATATCCTGCCGCTGAATATCGACAAAATCAAAAACATCCTGGTGACCGGCCCACTGGCTGCCGAAACCGACTATGTCATCAGCCGCTACGGCCCTTCCAATATCAAAGTGACTTCCATCCTCGAAGGGATAAAGGAATATGCAGGCAGGAGAGCCTCGGTAAGTTATGCCAAGGGTTGCGAGGTCGTCGATGGCAACTGGCCGGAAAGCGAAATTATCGATACCCCCCTGACGACGGAAGAAACAGCGGAGATAAGCTCGGCCGTCAAGCTTGCACGAAAAGCCGATGCGATTATCGCCGTCATGGGCGAGAATGAATTCACCGTCGGCGAAAGCCTGTCGCGCACCAGTCTCGATCTGCCCGGTCGCCAGCAACAGCTGTTGCAGGCGCTTGAGGCTACCGGCAAACCCTTGATATTAGTCCTGGTCAACGGCCGCCCGTTAAGCATCAACTGGGCCGATAAATACATCGACGGCATCCTGGAAACCTGGTTTTCGAATTCCAGGGTCGGCACGGCGGTCGCCGAAACCATTTTCGGAGACTACAACCCCGGCGGGAAACTGCCAATCACCTTCCCCAAAACCGTGGGACAAATCGAACTCAACTTCCCTTACAAACGAGGTTCGCAAGACAATCAGATTGAAGGAAAAGATGCGCGGGTACATGGCGCGTTATACCCCTTCGGTTTCGGACTTAGTTACACAATGTTTGAGTACAGTAACCTGAGCGTATTTCCCAAAGAGCAACGCATCGGGGGCAACATCGAAGTCACCGCCGACGTGACCAACACGGGTTCACGCAAAGGCGACGAAGTGGTTCAGCTCTATCTGAGAGATAAGGTTAGCAGCGTCGTTACTTACGAATACGACCTGAGAGGGTTCGAGCGCGTGACGCTCGGGCCGGGTCAGACCAAAACCGTAAAATTCATCATCCGGCCGGATGACATGGCATTATTGTACAAGAAAAACCGGTGGGAAGTTGAACCCGGAGAATTCGAGGTCATGGTCGGTAGTTCATCCAACGACATTAAACTAAAAGGCGGCTACACGATAAAAAAGTGAACATTCTCCAGCAAAGCACCTGCGCCACGAATTGTTCCGACCCCCATACAAAAAGCGCACCTTTACCAGAAGGTGCGCTTTCGGGACAAAAGCCGAGCTGGCAATTTTAGAAGAAGTCGACCCTTATTCCTAAATATACCTCCCGGCCTGTTGAGTTGAATTCACGAACGAGGTTGTGGTTGCCATTAATGCCGGTTGTATAGTTACGCTCTTCTTCTTCGTTAAAATTGATAACCTCAAGTCTGACTGAAATATCGTCGGTCACATTGTAGAACGCCGACAAATCTACACGCGTCGGGCCTGTGTTTTTTTCCTGAACATTGCCATTCGAACCGCTCACCTGCGTGACATAATCATCACGCTTGTTTGTCGATACACGGGCACCCCAGGCATCTGTTTCATAGTACAGGGTCAAGTTATAGCTCTCTTCCGACAAGCCGGGCAGGCTGCTTACCTTGGAAATCGTTCCGGATTCAAACACAGCTTCCGATTCCACATGAGTATAGTTGGCGATTAGGCCGAAATTGCTCCAAAAACCCGGCAGAAAAACAAACGGCTGTTGATAAATGATTTCATAGCCGTCCACATCCGCATCCTGCGCATTGACCGGTCTTTCCAGGTTCCAGGGGTCGGTAAAAGGATCGCGTGCAGTCGGATCAAAATCCGGATCAGTGGGATCGTATTCCGGCTCCAATGCCACTATGGCCGCAATGTCCGGAGGCAGGACTCCAAGAACCGTTTCAGGAGCAATGAAGCCGGTGATATCCTTCGTGAACCAGGTGAACGCCAGCAAAGACTCCTCGGCAAAATACCACTCGATGCCCAGGTCAATCGAGTCCGACTCAATCGGTTCCAGATCCGGATTACCTTCCGAAACATTACCATTGACTACGGTGATACCCGTCACCCTCGGAACCAAGCTGGACAACCCCGGGCGAGTCACGTTCTTGGCCCAGCTAAAGCGCGTCTGCAACTCTTCGCTTAATTCCCAAACCAGGTTGATTGAAGGCAGGGTATTGCTATAGTTACTGCTGGCAACTTCAGGGAAAATCTGACCATCAGCTCCTTCTGATGCCCCGACAGCCGTCGTATCGGTCTCAACATACCGTACACCGGCATTGACCATCAACGGCATGCCTACCAGCTCGGTTTCGTAATTGACTTCGCCGTATACACCTAACGTTTCCTCTTCAACAATGAAGCTCGAGCCGTCAGTCAAATTCGGTTCAAAGTTGCCGGCACTATAAAGGGTACGAGCGACATTAAAATCCTCCACCATCCAGTTGGTTGGAAAACCGGAGGGCGCATCAAGGGCAGAGGCGAACCCACCACCAACCTGGGATTGGAAGGTAACAGCCAAGCCCGGAAAATTATTTACCGGTGTATTGGCAGCTGGTTGGGTTAATCCGACAGGGTCGGATCTTAGCGAATTCACCTCGCGAGTATTGGATATCACACCCACCCTGGTATCCAACACATCCCCTTCGATAGCCAGATCGAGCCTGACCGTATCGTTTGTGCGCTCGACTATATCTTTTCGAATCGTGGTACCGCCGCCGATAGTATAGTTGGCCGTATCCAGAATATCGAAACCATAATCCATTGCGGCAATATTGGCATTCTGAGTCATGTCGAATGAGAACGGGGCACCGCCCACAGGACCATCGATATTAAAGCGGTACTGCTCTTCATCGTGCTCGGATAAAGCCTGACCCACCATAAAGCTCAACTCCATTCGTTCCGAAAGATCGTAACTTCCGTTAAGAACTGTCTGAGTGAAATCGGTGGTTGAAAATTGGCCGCGACTTTCGGAACGCGGCCTGACGTTAGTGAAACTGCCTGCGGTGATAAAGCTGCCGGTAGGATCCAACGTGATTTCCAACGGCGTAATGCTGTCCCACAAATTTCTGAACTGAGCGGCATAATTATAGGATATACGATCGTTCTCAAGCTCGGAAGTCAGGTAGTCAAATCCCAGTTCCAGCTTATCATTGGGGCGGAATTGGAGCGCGAGGGTGATACCTGTGCGATCCACCGTATTACTGAAATAATCCATGCGCGGTAACCGCGGAGTGAAAACGGTATTGATATCATGAGTAACAGTGTCACCGTCTTCGAGGAAAGTGCCGAACGTGCCGTTAATCGTTGTGCCCGGACAAGCGCCACAATCCCACATGTCTCCCTGTAAAGCAGGCGAACTGTAGCGAACTGTGCCAAAACCTTCTTGTCTTACTGTCCGCTCTGATTGCGCTACAGACAACAACACGCCCAGGGTGTCGTCCAGAAAAGTATTGCTGATCAACGCCGTGATACGAGGATCATTTTCATCGGCCAGATTATCAACCGTTATCTGAGTCCCCGCAGTCAGATGAAAACCGGGATTATCAAACGGTTTGGCTGTGTGAAGTTCAATGGTGCTGGCCAGTCCCCCTTCCTCGATCGAAGCTCTTTGCGTCTTATGAATATCGATGCGATTAAACAATTCGGAAGCGAAGATATTAAAGTCCAATGCACGATCTCTGTTTACACCACCAGCAGAATCGATGCCGCCGGCACTGGCCGGCACTTCCATGCCGTTTAACGTGGTGCGGGTAAAGTCCGGCCCAAGACCACGGACCGTAATCTGACGGCCTTCTCCGCCTTCGCGGGTTATGGCGACACCGGGAACACGCTGTATGGATTCCGCGAGATTAAGATCGGGCATCTTACCGATATCTTCCGCCACGATGCTTTCCGTGCTGGTAACAGCGTCACGCTTGATATTCAGCGCCGCCTCCAAACTCTCGCGGAAACCGGTGACCATCACTTCTTCTATAGGCTCTCCTCCATCCTGCGCTTGTACGACCGGTGAAAAGAGCATTGCCGCCGCCGAGGCTGCCGCGCCCGCAAAAGTAATTTTTCTGACTACTCGATGAAGCTTTGTGCTCATGTGACATCCTCCTCTAAAAAGTAAAGCCACCGGCTCACCTTAAATTAAGGCAAGCGCGGTGGCCTTGTTTTAGGCGTCCTGCCCAATAAGACAGGGCCAAACCCTTCACATTAATATCTGAACTGCGCACCCACGTAATACTGTCTACCACTGGTGTGGTAGAACGAGGGACGATCACCGGATTGATCCACCCACTGGTCGTCCGCTTCGTCGGTGATGTTCAGGATTTCGGCCGTCAGCTTGAGAGAGTCCGAAAGATTGAACGACATCGACGCATCCAGGTTGGTGGTGGCATGCGTACCTTCGAGAACGTTGCTGTTACGTCCAGGCACGTTGGTCAGGAAACCGTCCCGATGCGCCAAGGACAAACGACCCATGAAGAAATCGTCTTCATAGTACAACGTAAAATTGTGTGCGGTTTGCGACAAACCAAGGAAGTTCTGGGTATCGATGACCACGCCATCCTGGTCGATGTAATCAAGCTCGGCGTCGACATAGGTGAAGTTCGCGTACACGCCCATGTTACTCCAGAAACCCGGCAGAAAGGTGAATGGCTGCTGGTAGCCAATTTCGAACCCGAACAGGTCTCCGCCCGGCGCATTAAACGGCGCCCTGAACTCCCACTGGGCCGTGGTCGTATTACACTCGGACGCCGGTTGACCTGCTGCCGCGCAAGCGTCGATACCGACTTGCTCCGGGATATTCAAACCGGTTTCGTTATACAGCATGCTCTGTCCGAACGTCTGCACGAAGGTTTCGATGTCTTTGTGAAACACGGCCATCGATAGCAACGATTCTTCAGCAAAATAATACTCCACTGCCAGATCGTAAGTTTTGGCTTTGGTGGGTTCCAGTTGAGGATTACCGCCGCTGATGGTTCTTGATCCACCCGACACGCTGACGTTGGCATTGGGCCTCAAGAAACCCAGACCGGCTCGGGAGATCGCGGTCGCCCAGGAGAATCGGACCAGTACATCTTCGGAGGTCTCCCAAACCAGGTTCAAAGACGGCAGCAACTCATCGTAGTTGTGCGTCGCTGTGACGATGGCGTCCTCTAACTCATCGGCGCCGAATGAAATGGAGGTCTGATCAGTATCGATATTGCGCACGCCGATATTGCCGCGCAACGGCACGTCGCCAACGCTGGTTTCGAAATCCAACTGCACGTACAACGAGGCTGTTTCCTCTTCGACTCCCCAAATATTGGCAGTTCTTGGAAAAACTTCAAAAGCAGAAGGGTCTGCCTGCATAGCCGCCGCCAAATAGGCATCGAAATCCACCGAGGCCCAACTGCCGACGCCGCCGGCATTAAGCGTTTGCATCAGATTTGTCGGCACAACAGTAACACCAAGAGGATCGACGCTTTCATCGTCCCTCCGGCTCTCGGATTGATCGAACTCGAAAGTCTTGGTGCTCGCACCAAAGTTCAACGTCATAGCATCATTCAGGTCCACTGCAAAATCCAACTTGACCGTGTCGAAGCTGTTATTCACGGCTTGCGGACGCAAACGGAAGCTGGCCGTATCCCAACCATCAAGATCATCGGCTGCTGAGCCAAAATTCAAATCGGGTATCCGGCCATCGCGATAATCCCAAGACCAGTCCACGCCATTCCTCATCAGGTTGATAGAGGTCTGCACCGGGTTCTCAAACTCGGACTCCGAGGTACCCACCAGCGCATTCATACGGAACGTATCGCTGAAATCAACATTAGCGTATGCGGTAATCACGCTGAAATCGGTGCTCAATTCGTCCCGGCGCGATTCAGAGTGAATGCGACCGTTGGTCACGCTGCCGAAAAGCATGGTATTGGTAGGATCGATTTCATAATCCACAAGATCAGATCCGCCGTTAACGCCGTTGTTATTCATAATACCCTGGATAAACCGCTCATCGCGCTTGGCTTCATGCTTGGATGTCAACACATCGAGCCCCAGTTCGACGTTGTCGCTGGGGGCGAACTGCAAGGCAAAGTTGAAGCCGGTACGCTCGATGCTGTTGGTGTAGTAGTCATAGCGCGGCAGGCGCGGGCGAAACGCACCTCCCTCATCGACGGGCGTTTCGGGGCCGTTTACTTCTACGACATTGTCATCATCAGGGTCTGACACGCCAAGTACCGAACCAAAATCATTAACGTTATCCCAACGCACCGAACTGGCGCCTTCCTCGACCACGTTGCGCTCACTGTATGAAAAACCGGCCAGGATGCCCAATGTGCCATCGGCAAAGGTATTGGAGAACAAAACAGCGACCCTGGGATCGGCTTCTTCGGCATTTTCGTTATAACCGAGTTGCGCGGAAGCAGTGAGGGTCATTTCATCGAAATCGAACGGGCGCGCGGTTTGCAATTCAATCGTCGCACCTAACGAACCTTCCTCGGTTTGCGCATTCGGTGTCTTCCTGACCGTCAACTGGCGAAACAGGTCCGAATCAAAGGTGTTGAAATCGAATGTGCGATTATTGGTGGCGCCATTCAATGCATCGGTAAATCCGCTGCTAGACGTAACCTCCATTCCGTTCACCAGCGTCCGAGTGAAGGTCGAGTTCAAGCCCCGCACCGTAACGTTACGGCCCTCGCCGGCGGCGCGATCGATCGAAACCCCTGAAATGCGCTGAAGTGATTCCGCCAGGTTGTTATCCGGAAAATCGGCGATATCCTCGGCCAGAATCGAATCCACCGAACCGACAGCACTCCGCTTTTGCGACAAAGCCGCCTCCAGGCTTTCGCGGAATCCGGTAACCGTCACTTCTTCTATGGTTTCGTCATCATCGTTCTGGGCCAGAACAGCCGGCGAAAAAAGGATTGCCGCCGCCGAGGCGGCTGCGCCGGCAAGCGTCATTTTTCTTACAAACCGCTGAAGTTTCACGACCATTGAATTGTCCCCCTAGTTAAGTGGTTAACGCCACGGCGGGTCTTGCGCGAAAGCCGGAC
>DASVCP010000257.1:0-4610 GCA_036381555.1 Gammaproteobacteria bacterium | reverse complement strand
AGGTGGTGAGGATCCTGTCGCGGATTCATATCGGCCGCGAAGAGGACTTGAGCGCGGTGCGGAAGCCGGCTGAACCGAAGAACATGCGGTTCAGCCATCCTCAGGCGCAGAACGTGCTGCATCCGGAAGATGCCCGGGGGGAAGCGGGTCAGGGGGATTCCGCCAACCGTGTCCAGCCCTATGTGCGCGGCCAGAAGAAAATCGGCCGGAACGATCCCTGTTTTTGCGGCTCCGGTAAGAAATTCAAACATTGTCACGGCCAGTTAAGTTAGCAGGCGCCCAACATGCCGGTAGGTCTGCGTCCGCCCACTGATCTTTTGCCGGTGCCCGGTATCCGGCTCGCCGCCGTGTATGCCGGGTTGCGCAAAACGCCGCGGGACGATTTGGTGCTGTTTGAACTCCGGTCCGGTAGCCGGACGGCGGCAACCTTTACCCGCAATCGTTTCTACGCGGCGCCGGTAAGCCTCGCCAAAGCGCATTTAAGCGCCGCTGAGCCCCGTTTTCTCTTGATTAATGCAGGTAATGCCAATGCGGGAACCGGCTCTCAGGGGCTGTCAGACGCGCGGCAGTGCTGCCAGGTACTGGCAGAGTTGGCGGGTTGTTCGCCGGAGCAGGTGTTGCCGTTTTCCACCGGTGTAATCGGACAGCCGCTGCCGGTTGACAAAATCGCCAAAGCCTTGCCGCGGGCGGTGAACAGTCTCGACGACGACGCATGGCTGACCGCCGCCAACGGCATTATGACCACCGACACCCAGCCGAAAGGCGCCAGCCGCCAGCTAACGGTAAACGGCCGGCGCGTAACCATCTCCGGTATCGCCAAGGGGGCCGGGATGATCTGCCCGGACATGGCCACGATGTTGTCGTTCATCGCCACGGACGCGGCGATTGACGCGGCTCTGTTGTCGGACCTGCATACGCAGGCGGTCGAGGGGAGTTTTAATCGCATTACTATCGACGGCGACACCTCCACCAACGATGCCTGTGTGTTGGTGGCGACCGGCGCAAGCGGCGTGGAAGTGAAAAAAGACGCTCCTGATTATCAGGCATTCGTCACGGCGTTGGAGTCGGTGTACCTGCAACTGGCGCACGCCATCGTGAGAGACGCCGAAGGGGCCACCAAGTTTGTCACCGTTTGTATCGAACAGGGCGCCAGTGTCGACGATTGCAGAACGATAGCTTATACCGTCGCTCATTCGCCTTTGGTGAAAACGGCACTGTATGCCAGTGACGCCAACTGGGGTCGTATTCTGGCCGCGGTCGGCAGGGCGGGTGTGGCAATCGATATTGCCAGGGTTGGCATTGAGATCAACGGGGCTTCCATTTTACGACAGGGGCAACCCGACCCGGGTTACACAGAAGAGGCCGGCGCAGCCGCCATGGCGGCCGAGGAAATTGTCATACGCATTGAACTTGGCCTGGGCGAAAAATCGTTTACCGTCTGGACCAGCGATCTCAGTCACGAGTATGTGAGTATCAACGCCGACTACCGGAGCTGACAATGGCCACCTGCGCGCCGATCGAGGTTGCCGTGGGCGTGGTTTTGGAACGCTCCACCACGGAAGGCGCCCGGCGCGTGTTGCTCGCCAGGCGGCCCGAGCATAGCCACCAGGGGGGCAAATGGGAGTTTCCAGGGGGCAAGCGTGAACCTTCCGAATCGATTGTTGAGGCGTTGGGCCGCGAGCTGAAGGAAGAACTGGATATTACCGTGCTGGCCTGTGAACCGCTTATCCGCGTTCGTCACGAGTACCCCGAAAAAACCGTGCTGCTCGATGTGTGGACGGTGACGCGGTTTAAGGGAACGCCTCACGGGCGTGAAGGGCAGCCGGTGTTGTGGAAAGCGGTGGCCGAGCTGGACCCGGTCGATTTTCCACCTGCCAACCGCGCCATTATTCAGGCTTTGCGTTTGCCGGATCGTTGTCTGATTACGCCGGACGCTTACGACTACCGGTTCGGCGAATTCATCGATCAGGTTGAAACGGTGCTGCGTACCGGCGTGCGCCTGCTCCAATTTCGAAGCCATGCAATGCCGCGGCCGGATTATTTCAAGCTTGCCCGCGAAGTCTCGGCGGTCGCTGCCGATTATCGGGCCGACTGTATCCTGAACGCGCCATTTGCCTGGTGGCCGGATCTCATCAAAGAGGGTATTCCGTTGTCCGGGTTTCACCTCACCAGCGGAACATTGAGGGAAGTTGACCGGCTGCCCGAAGGCATGGGAATGATCAGCGCCGCCTGCCATACCGGCGCGGACATAAAACTGGCAAACAGGCTGGGTTTGGATTTCGTTTATTTATCGCCGGTTAAACCGACCGCGTCCCATGCCGGGGCAGGCGTTTTGGGTTGGGACAACTTCAAGGCTTTAGTGGAACAGGCCGCCATGCCGGTTTACGCCCTGGGAGGGCTGACCCCCGCCGATATTCCGGATGCCCGCCGGGCTGGCGCCCAAGGCATCGCCGCCATCCGCGGCCTCTGGCCAAAAAACATTTAACCACGGAGAACACGGAGCGCACGGAGTGAAAAGATTAAAAGGTTATTATGTTAAACGTAAATCGGCACTACAAATAATGAGCCATTATTTTTCTGATCCAAGGTTGATCGCTTGCCTCAAACTAGAATGAGTTACTTCAAGTGCGGAGTCGCTGCCTCTTGTTGATTTATTTAAAACTCTCTTTACTTAATTTGTTTTTTCTCCGTGCACTCCGTGTACGCAGAAAGTTCGCTCCTGCAATTTCTGCACTTCCGCCATCCCTAGCGGTCGTCCGTGGTTAAATTTTATAAAATTAAGTCTCTCTTCTTCAGACTCCGCAGATCATCAGTTGGAAGTCGATATCGGATTCTGTTTGCGGTGAGCGGGGTTCGTCGGGCAGCCAGTCAATGAAGCGTATGTTGAAGCGGTGTTTGCCGGCACTGATGGTCGGGTAGACAGCGAGGCTTTTATCCAGCAGCACCCGAATAAGCTGGACGTCCGTTTCCAGCGGTTGATCGTAATACCCTTTTCTGGCCAGGTGAGGAAGAGGGTCGGTGCTGTTCCGGATGGTTTCCAGGCACAGGGCGATCGCCTGAGCCACCGCCTCGAAGGGTTTCAGCCAGCCTTCCAACGTGCCGGTGCGCTCGGCGGCTGGACGGTTTAACCAGTAAGCATAAACCGGAAGATCGAAATCGCAGGTGCCGCCGGGGATATTGAGGCGCTGGCGTACATTGTTGAAGAGAGAGTCGGATCGCAAGTGATATCCCAACTGTTCCTGGCTGGCGTGCAACCTGTCCAGCAACGCCGACTGGCGTGACAGCAGTTTTCCGAGTTTTTCCTGGTCCACGCCGGGCATATCGCAGTGGCGCTTGACGGAAGCGTGTTGCCTTTCCAGTTCTTTCATCACTTCGCTTTTGAAATCCCCCCGCGAAATCAAATTGCTGATTTCGGCCAGGGTGGTGATTGCGCCATGGTCATCGGCCATAGTGTTGCCGGCTACATGGGAACTCATTCTTACATAGAGGTTTTCAAAGCGCAGGAAAGTGCGTATCCGCTCGTTTAGAGGCTGCTCGTATGCGATAAAACTGTCAGTACTCACCGTTCGCCCGGATATAGAGTTAATGGATGCTTCGTTTGCTTCTTTGAGTGAGCGTTGGACATATCGTTCATGCAAGGCATCAACTTGTTTTCTCAGTGCTGTAATATCGCTGTGGTTCTCGATAACGTCGTCAGCGGCGACCAACCTGTCTTCCCGGCTTACCTGTGTGTCGACGATGGCCTGCGCCTGTTCCCGTGTCACGCCGTCACGCTGCATCACGCGTTGCAGCTGATCTTCTTCGTCCACGTCAACGACAAGAATCCGGTCGATCATGTTCCAGTAACCGGTATCGATCAGCAGCGGGATTACCATGACGGCATAGGGTGCATTCACGGCTTCCAGGCGTTCCATCATGTCGTGACGAATTCGCGGGTGCAGGATGGCTTCCAAACGCTTTCTTTGCCCGGCATCTTCAAACACGCGGGCGCGCAGTTTTCTACGGTCGAGGGTGCCGTCACGGTTCAGAACGTCCGGACCGAATGTGTCGACGATTTCCTCCAGCGCGGCTTGGCCGGGCTCGACAAGCTCACGCGCGATCAGATCGGCGTCGATGATGGGGACATTGTGCTCGGCGAACAATTTTGCAATGGTGCTTTTGCCGCTGCCGATTCCGCCGGTAAGTCCAACTACAAACATGCTGTGTTGCTCAGGCTCTCAGCCATGCCGAGTAGGCCAGCTGAATTGTTTCGCCATATAAAAGGTAGATCCAGCCGGCAATCGCCAGGTAGGGGCCGAAGGGAATCGGAATTTGATGATCTCTTCCGGTGAAGGCGATAAGTGTAAGCCCGAAGACGGCGCCGACAAAGGAGGACAGTATGATGATCATGGGCAGGGACTGCCAACCCATCCACGCGCCCAACATGGCCAACAACTTGAAATCGCCATAGCCCATTCCTTCTTTGCCTGTCACCAGTTTGAAGACATGATACACGAGCCACAGGGAAAGGTAACCCGCGGCCCCACCGATAATGGCGTCAACGGGTGTGGCAAACAGACTGCCCAGGCTGCAAATCAATCCCACCCATAAAAAAGGCAGAGTGATGTCGT
>DASVCP010000256.1:0-4077 GCA_036381555.1 Gammaproteobacteria bacterium | reverse complement strand
CGCCATCCCTGGCGGTCGTATGCCGCGATGCAGGGACGCAAGGAGCGGTATCTGTAGAATAACTACACTGCGCTCCTTCTGCCTTGCTGGGCGCAAAAACAGTGTCGGCATCGCTAACTCAAATAGTGTTAACAGGCCCTAGCCTGTCATATCAGAGATCGTGATGGTGCAGATTACACCCCTGTTCGCGGTAAAAGGCAAACCGTTGCCGGCCGGCCGATTTGATTTCGTCATTTTGGTTGACGATCTCGGCGATACGTTCAAATTTCCGGTAAAAGGGAGGCACCTCGGGCGCCAGGTTGAGCAATACCGGGTATTCCTCGGGGTTGCCCGTCCCCGCCCAGCCGATCAGGACGGCCGGAGGAACAGCGTCTTGACGCGGCGGGCTGATCAGCCGGTGAGGTATAAAACTGCTTTCCCGAAATGTCCACAGCAGCGTATCGAGTTCCTGCGCCTGCCGGGCGGAGTCGGCGTGAACAAAGACTTTGTGGCCTTGCTGATAAGCCTTTTCACATAAGCGGCAGGCCAGCATTTCCCGGCGTTGCTCCCCCTGCAAAATATAAAAATCAACGCGCATGGGCGTCCATAATGTATTGCATTAACAGCGGTACGGGACGTCCGGTTGCGCCCTTGTTTTCGCCGGTTTTCCAGGCCGTACCGGCGATATCAAGGTGCGCCCAGGGGTAGTTTCTGGTGAAGTGGGACAAGTAGCTGGCAGCGGTAATTGCGCCGCCGTCCCGGTTGCCGACATTGGCGATATCGGCAAAATTGGTTTTCAGCAGTTGGGCGTAGTCGTCCCACAATGGCAGTTCCCAGACCCGGTCACCGCTGCGTTCGCCCGCCTGCTTAAGCGCATTGATTAATTTGGGATTGTTGCCCATCAACCCGCTGGGGAAACGGCCGAGTGCGATAATGCAAGCGCCGGTCAGCGTGGCAACGTCGATCACGGCCGCCGGTTTGAAGCGTTCGGCGTACGTCAGGGCGTCGCACAGCACCAGTCGGCCTTCCGCGTCGGTATTGAGAATTTCGACGGTCAACCCGGACAGGGTGGTGACGATATCACCCGGGCGGGTAGCCGAGCCGCTGGGCATGTTTTCGGCGGCGGCGACGATGCCGACCAGGTTGACGGGCAGATTCATTTCGGCGCAGGCGGCGACGATGCCGAATACGCTGGCCGCGCCGCACATGTCGAACTTCATTTCATCCATTGCGGGGGCCGGTTTGATGGAAATGCCGCCGCTGTCGAACGTAATTCCCTTGCCGACAACCACCAGGGGCGCGGCATTCTTTTTGCCGCTATATTCCATTACGATCAGTTTTGCCGGTTCTTTACTGCCGTTCGAAACGGATAGCAGCGCTCCCATGCCCATTTTTTTCATTTCCGGTTCGTCCAGCACGCTGGTTTTTATCGTGCTGAACTCGCGTTGCAATGCCTTGGCCTCTTTGGCCAGATAAGAGGGGGTGCAGATATTGCCGGGGAGGTTACCCAATGTCTTTGCCCGGTTAACCCCGTTTGCGATCGCAAGCCCTTGCAAAACGGCTTTCTGATTTTCCTGCAACGCTTTCCGGTCGGTTTGGGCGAATACGATCTTACTTAGTTTCGGCGCTTTGCTGGTTTTTGGATCCTTAAAGCGGTCAAAGCGGTAGAGCGCTTCCTCGAAGGCCAGGACAGCATAGCGGGTCAGTTCCGGCTGGTTGTAGCCGGACACTTCGATTTCGGTCAGATACGATACCGCTTCGCCGATATTGCAGGATGCAAGCTGCCTGGCGGCGGCTGACAGGATGGTCTGGTAGTTGGCAAGAGAGGTCTGGCCTTGTTTGCCGCAGCCAACCAGCAATACGCGCTGTGCCGCTGTTCCCGCAACTTCGTACAGTATCAGGGTTTGTCCGTGGCCAGCTTCAAAATCCCCGTTTTTTAGCAGCTTGAGCAAATGTCCATTGCCGGTTTTGTTGAGTTGCTCCCCTGTGGGGCTGAGTTTCCGGTTTTCGAAAACCCCAACCACCAGACAGGCTGTTTTTGCGGTTTCGGCGGCAAGACATTTAACGCTGTAGTTCATTCTGACTCCTGAGACACGGTTGTTTTGCCGGGGCAAACCTGATCTACTTGCCCGGTCAAGCGACTGGCAGACTATATCAAGCACGGCCACGGTTCAACCGCTCCGCGAGGGTTACGGTGTTACGCATTATCGACAGATACGTTTTCAAAGAATGCGCGTCCGCGACATTGGGTGTTATCGCGGTGCTGCTGTTGATATTACTGGGCAATACTCTGGTGCGTATTTTGGGCGATATTGCCGAAGGAAAACTGCCGGGTGAGGCTCTGTGGCCAATGTTGTCTATCAACCTGGTTCACTACCTTATCGTTCTGATTCCTTTCGGAATGTACTTGGGGATTTTGTTCGGTATGGGGCGCTTGTATAAAGATAGCGAGATGACCGCGTTATTTGCCTGCGGTATAGGCACCCGCCGCCTTTACCGGGCCGTGCTGGCCCTGGCGCTGCCGTTAACCCTGCTCACGGTGTTCTTGTCCATGTTGCTGGCACCCTGGACTGTGGGCAAGCAGGACGCCATTAAGCACGCGGCGAAGTACCAGTCCGAGTTATACGGGCTGGTGCCCGGCCAGTTCAATACCTCGGGAAACGGCAGACAAACGTTGTTTTTTGAACACCTTGCCGCGAACGGGCGGGAAATGCGCCAGACATTCCTCCACAGTCTCGGAGAGGATATGCGACTGATCACAACTGCCCGTAAGGCCGTTCGCTCGGGAAAAGCCGGACAGGACCCCTACATTGTTTTTGAGCAGGGGACTTCCTACAGCGGAATACCGGGGCAACTCGATTACAGAATTACCCAATTCGAGACGCAGGGCGTGCGTATTCAACAGGCGGCACCGCCCGCCCTTAGCCTGAGAATCAGCGCCACCCCGACTCCTGAACTTATCACAAACGCGGATCCCAAGGCCCAGGCGGAGTGGCATTGGCGCCTGGCCATTCCTGTGGCCAGCTTGTTGCTGGCGCTATTTGCATTGCCGTTGAGCTATACGTCGCCCCGTAAAGGGCGTTTTGCCAAACTGGGGATCGGAGTGCTTATTTACATCATTTACACCAATCTGCTGGGTCTGGGTCGTGCCTGGGTGGAGCGGGCAATCGTTCCCGACTGGCTGGGAATGTGGTGGGTCCACGCGCTGATGCTGGGATGGTTGTTGCTGTTGCTTGCGCAACGGGAAGGTGCCGGATTGTCTGTCATTCGCAAAGCTTCCGGTAGCGGAGGGAGTGGCAAGCCGGCATGAAAATTCTGGATATATATATTGCCCGCACAATTTTTGCCGGCGCTTTGCTGGCGCTGGCGGTGCTGGCGGCGCTGGATCTTTTCTTTGCCGTAATCGGCGAATTCGAGGATGTTGGCAAGGGAATCTATTCTTATCGGGATGCTTTGATCTATGTAGGTCTGACGCTGCCGCGAAGATTGTATGAGCTGTTTCCGGCCGCGGTGCTGGTCGGCAGCTTGTTGAGCCTGGGAACGCTGGCCGGTAACAGCGAACTGGTGGCGATGCGCGCGGCCGGGATTTCCGTGCGTCGCATCATGCGTTCCGCGGCTCAAGCGGGCTTGATACTGTTGGTGCTGGTGGCGGTTTTGGGTGAGTTTCTGGTGCCGCCAGCGGAGCGTTATGCGAAAGAGGTTGCGTCCCGTAAGGAAGGGATGAATATCTCACACTCCGTCAGACACGGATTTTGGGTGAGGGAAGGAGAATATTTTTTGCAGATCGAGAAAGTCTATCCTGATGCACGTCTGGAGAGTGTCTATATTCATCATTACGACGAACCGGACCGCCTGTTATCCTCCGCGTATGTCGAGTCGGTACTGCAACAGCGGGACCATTGGGAACTGCGAAAGATATACAGAACCCGCTTCGGACCGGATAAGGTCGAACGCGAATTCTCGGAGATCGAGAAGTGGCGGACATTGCTGAATCCGAAGGTCTTTGATGTTCTGAGTATCGAACCCTCGGTGATGTCCGCCCGTGACCTGTTTGAATACGTCAACTATTTGAAACGAAACAAGCTGGATGCCGCGACC
>DASVCP010000255.1:0-14541 GCA_036381555.1 Gammaproteobacteria bacterium | reverse complement strand
ATGATTTCATTTTCCTGCGGACGGTTCGGCTTAACGTTAACTTTATTCGGCGGATTGGTACGGCCGGTAATTTCAAATTTGTCTGTCGAATCATTAAAAACCGTATTGAGAGAAATAAACCGGTAACGCCTTATCAACCCCCGAATGGCACGTTGTATTTCACGCTCATCAATATTCTCCTCACGGCGCTTTAACTGCCGCACTTCCTGGCGCACTGCGCGCATTCCCGCACGCAAGCGATTTCTCGGGTCCATCAGTACGCTGCCCACCCGGCGCGGCCTGATACTTTTCACTCTGCGTGCCCAAAGCCTCCAATTGGGTCCATGCTTGGTAATAAACGCAGGCCATTTGGCCACATCACGGTATTGATTGCGCAATGTTCGAAATGCGGTGCGTAAATTGGCTTTGGTTGTACCGGAGGGATAGCGTGTCGCCAGCGCGGCAGCCTGGACCGCAAAGGCGCGCCAGCGCAAACGTTGCTGTGGCGTTATTCCAAACCGCCGCCTAACCGCCGAAAACGCGCGGCGGCCGATGCGCGCCAGCCAGCGGGCGAAACGGCGGAAGAAATTGCCGAGCCGGCTGAAAATGTTGCGGCCGCCCCGCGCCACCGCGCTGCCCAAACGCGAGGCCAGCCCGCGAACGAAACCCACCAGCCGGCCCAGCAGCCCTCTTAACACCCTCACAGCCTGGCCGATCGCGCGCCCCACGGTACGCAGCACGCCGGCGATGCGATTGACGATGGTAAGCCCGCTGCTGACCGCCGTGCCCGCGCCCGCGGTGAAGAAGGCAAGCACCGCCTGGAACAGCATCTGGCCGGTGATATTGCCGAGCGCGCGGCCGATATCCTCGTCGGGACCTTCGAAAACGCCGATCATATGCCGTGCAAGCTGACTACCCAGCGATTGTGCGCCCGACAAAATACCTTCGATGGCGCAACGGATTAAAGAGATTATGCGGGCCGGATCGGAAAGAAACTCCTGGATGGAAGCGAGCACGTTATCCACTCTTCCGAATACTTCACTTGCCAGGGTGCGGGCGAAACAACGGATCTGGTCGATGATTTCGCATAGGCGCACGCCGAGATTGCCGAGAAAACCCTGGATCATGGAGGGTAGTTCGAAAATTGTGGCAATAGCCTGGATCGGCCCGGTAATGGCCTGCCAAAGGCCGACGATAATGCCGGTGAAGTACCCGAGAATAAACGACGGACTGCCGCCGGCGATGATGTTGGCGATTTTATTGGAGATGTCCACCTTGCGTTGCAACTCCAGCGCCCGCACCTCTTCCAGAAAACCCAGCAATCCCGACCTGACCACCGGCCAGAGGATGCCCAGCAGAGGATTATTTGGGATCAGGCGGATGAAGCCGATCAGGATATCGAGAATAAAATTGATCAGCGGACCCTTGATGCAGTCCGGCAACAATTGCCAGAGCGTGCCGACCAGGAACCCCACCAGGCCGAACGGGTTGAGCACGATGGATATGATCCGCACCAGCACCCGCCCCAGCAGTTCCAGAAATTCCAGCAGCTTGCGCACCAGCGAACGAAAATGCCGCGACACATAACGAATGCCGGTGCGGGCGAATCCCAGAATGCGCTGGAACAGCCGCAGCATAAATGAAGCCACCGGCCGGAACGGCGCCAGGAAATCGGGAATGGCGCCCACCAGTCCCTGGATCATGCCGACAAAACGGCTCAGGTTGCCGATCAGCCAGTCCGCATGGGCCAGTAACGCCTGGGCGACCGCTTCGGCGGCATCCATGAGAAAAGGAAACACCGTTTCCGTTAAAAACGCGCGAGCGCGCGGAATCAGGTTAAGGTCTTCCCAGACACCGCTGATCCAGTCGAAGGCCTGGCGCAACCGCGGCCACAGCAACATCACCGCGAATATCTGCCCGCCCGGAACGAACAACAGCAATACACCGGCGGCATCGCGCAAAGGCCCCATGATGGGCTCCAGCACTTCGGATACCGTATCGCCGATGTCGGATGCTATTCCGCGTATCCATTCCCACAGTCCGCCGCCCTCGCTTTCGCCTTCCTCCGCTTCTATGCCCAGCCAGTCCTTAACCGTGTCCCAGGCGGAACCGAGAATCCGGCGGGCCGAACGGATAAGATCGGCGGCATCGCCAATGAGATCCTGCACGCTTTGCCAGATTTCACCGCCGATGTTGCGCAGAAAATCCCAGATGGGCGCGCCGATGGATTCCCAAATACCGTTGAGAAAGCCTTTTACCTGGCAGGCAATACCGCTGACTTTGTCGACTATGGGGCCGAAGGTGTCGGAGAAAAATTCGCGCACATGCCGCGCCGCGCTTAGAATGGCATCGCAGGCATTGGCACTCATTTCGCTGGTAATTGTGCTCAGCCAACTGGTGGCCTCTTCGAAACCCGCGGCGAAACTGTCGATGTTGATGGTGCGCCGGATGGTATCGAGAACCCCGCCGAACAACGAGCGAACGCCGCGCTGAACAATGCGGTTCAAAAATCCGGTGATGCCACCGTCTTCAAAAAAAGCCAGAAAATTCGGCGCGACCCGGCGCAATACTCCCTTTGCCGCCTCCAGTCCCATTTCCGCAAGGTTACCCGGAATGTCGGCGACAAAATCCACCGCATCGCTCACCGTGGAAACAATTGCGCCGCCGACGCTGACTGCCGCGTCCCACAAATCAAAACCCTGCACCGCACCGCCCGACGCCGGTGCGACCGCAGCGTTACCACCCGACTGGCCGGCTGCCGTGGATACAACCCCGGTAGTTCGCTGCCTTGGCGCCTGGCCATGACTATTAATAAAAGGTTCGTTGGCAGGCTGCCCGAACGCGATGGGAGCGCGATGCTGAACGGCAGGTGCGAAGCCCTGTTGCACCACGTGAGTCAACTCATGCGCAAGCAATTTTGTATCGCTTTTATCGGCGCCGGCGCCCAGCCAGATATGCTGACGATAGGCGAAGGCCTTGGTTCCCAACGTTTCCGCGAGTTCATCGGCCAACGGCCCCTTATGTATCTGCACCTGCGCGAAGCTGCGGCCGAACCTGCGTTCCAGTTGCCCGCGCTGTGCCGGTGCCAGCGGGTCGCCTTTCGGCGGTGTGTCCAGTTGCTTTTCAAAAGAAGAAGCCTGCTTTTCGCCGGCAAACAGCTCGTCGTTTTCCGCCCGCGCCAACTCGCCCGCAGCCAGGTTGAATACCGGCCCCGCTCGATACGGCATGCCCAGATGCTGGTTTTGTTGAACAGCGTGTGCGGGTGCGGCACGATGAACCGCAACTTTTCCGGCAGCCGGCGCTTTTCGCTTGCTATCGGGTTTGTGTTTGCGTTTGAACTGCCGTTCGGCCACAGCTTACCTGCCGCTCAACGCGCCGACGAAAAGCTGCATGTCGACTTCGCGGTTGGGTTTTTGCAGCTTACCGTCCAGCGGGAAAGTTCCGCCCGCCTTGCGGTATTCACTACGCAATCCCTCTTCCAGGTGCGACCAGTTCACCGGTACGCCGGCTTCCAACGCAGCTAATGTCGCGTGCAGCGCGACATTGCGCAACTGGCCGCCGCTCAGCGCGCATTGCGCCGCCGCCATTTCCAGCAGTTTGAATTCCACCTTATGATCAACGGGCAAATGCAACAGCAGAATCTGCAGCCGTTCTTCCGGTTGCGGCGAAAAGAAAGGCACGAGAATGTCCATGCGACGCTGAAATGCGCGATCGATGTTTTGCACCAGGTTGGTGGTAATCAACACGATGCCCTGATAATGCTCAAGCCGCTGCAACAGGTAATTGGTTTCGAGGTTGGCGTAGCGGTCGTTGGCGGATTTCACATCCGTCCGGCTGCCGAGCAGAGCGTCGCCCTCGTCCAGCAGCAGCACCACGTCCAACGCCTCGGCGCGTGAAAGTATGCGGTGCAGGTTCTTTTCAGTTTCGCCGATGTACTTATTGACGATGGCCGCCAGGTCCACGCGGTAAAGATCCATGCCCAGCTCGGCGGCGATAATTTTCGCCGCCAGTGTTTTACCGGTACCGCTGGCACCCGTCAACAGCGCGCGCACGCCGCAGTTTGAATTGGTGCCGAATCCCGGCCCTAAATGATTCGTCAGTTTTTCGCGGTTGCGGCAGCGCCGGTACAGTTCCTGCAGGCGTTGCAAGGTGCTTTCGCCCGCGATTAAATGACTCCAGTCACCCTTCGCTTCAAGATGGCTGGCGAGACTGTCCAGCAACTGGCGGTTCAACGTACGACCGGCCTCGCGCACGTCATCGACGGAAATACTTTCATGCCCGCGCAGCCCGGCATGGGCGATAGCCATCTCCGCCGTTTGCCGAATGTAGCCGCCCGGCAATCGGAACCGCTCGGCAATCTTATCGAGATCTTCCACGGCGTTGCCTTTCAAGCCGGCGCGCCAATGCAGCTTACGTAACTCGATTCCCGGAGACGACAAACCGATGGTCACAACCTTGTCGACAGTATCGTTGTGCAGCCCGCCTTCCATGCCCATGATGACACCGACAGGCCCGGTATAGCCCGGCATTTTGGGGACACTGACCACCTCGCCCGGCCCGAGATCGTAAGTGAACACGGGCATGCTGTTGGTCATGATGCAAAGCGGGCCGATGACCCGGATAAAGTCCTCGTCCATGGCTTCGTGATCGATAAATACGACACCGAGACTTCTTGCCCTGGCAATCGCAGCCAGCACATCTTTTGAGTTCGAGCCGAGGATTGCGCGAATCACGATCGCGCGGGCAATCTTCGATTCGATCAGTTGCGGAATCTTGTAAATTTTTTGCCGCAACGTATCGTCGACGACAAGCTCATCGAGTGTAGCGAGTTCATCAACGGTTGTTATCGTCGAGTGCGCACCCGGCACCGCGTCAGCCTTGCCGCGCGCGGCATCCCACAACAACGGCGGCACGCGCAAGGCCCACTCCGAGCGCGCAGCGGTTTTATTCGGCGCTTCTATCACTCCCAGGTCCAGCAACGGTTTGCAAATACTCCACGGATCCACTTCGCCAACCGCGGTCTCGTCCATCATCATTTGCCCCACCAGTTCGAGCGTGGGACGGCGGTGCGCAAGCGGTTCCTGCAATTCCGCGAACAAAGTGCCGAAACGGGAGTCCTCCTCGACCAGCCCCACCAGCATGAATGCCATGCGGCTCGCGTAATCCAGGCCCGCCTGTTGCGCCAGCGCTTTTAGAGGCAGATGAATCGTGCAATCCCCCTCCCAAAGCTCCACCTGCTCCCGCCACCAGCGTGTGCCTTCCTCCCAGGTGATCTCGTCGGGCATATGGCTGCGCATTTCATTAAAATAATCGCCGAGAAAGGGATAGCGCTCAAAGATGTTCTCAAGCTTGACGCCACCGGCGTCACTTAAACGGTATATCTGGAACAGCAGACGATAAACCGCGGCATAGATGCATACCACGAAATGGCCGCCTGCGCCGGGCGGCACATGTTGAAACGCCCGTGCCGTTTTAGCTTTTTGTGTCATGGTATGCCGCCTCGCTATTCATAATGAAACTGCACCACCCTGCCCGCCTCGGGACACCAGCCGGGATCGCGATCCAGACCCGCTCGGCGGGCAATCAGGGAAATATGGTCCAGGGAAGTGTAAAAATCGACATGGGTGCGGGTGACGCTGATCCGGCCCCGGCACCGCAAAACCTCGATCAACAATGCTTCGTTTGTTTCACCGATGGCGCGAAACAAACGGGCTTGTATCGCCGGCAACAGAATTTCCAGGAACACGAGTAATGAAGTATTGGAAATGACTTTATCCAGCCGTGCATGCACTGAGGCAACCGATTCGGCCGAAGTCATATTCTTTCGTTCATCGGGTGTAAGACCATCGAGCCACGATTGCGGTATTTCGAACTCGCCCATGTATTGAAAATCCTCACCCGGCGCCGCGGAGATTTTCCGCCCGTCCAATAATGCCAGCGCTTTCCACAGATCATCGTCACCGGCTGTCTTTTCAGAGCCCAGCAAGTATCTTCCCAGTATCTCCAACCAGCCCCATAGGGAAAGTGTATTGCGAATACTGTTCGAATTTTCGAAAACTCCCGGGATATCGAGGAACTGTAAAAGATTAATCAAGTAAAGCACGCCGCCGTAATCGGTGGTCCATTGCCATTCCTGAGACATACTTGCCGGATCAAAAAAAGATCCGGCCTCGGCATCCGGACCGGCTGGATCGGCGAGTTCGCGCTTGCCGCTTCGATCGATATGGGCGCCGCCGGCCTTCACCGCACCGGTTGACGACGATTTATTATCTTTGACTCCGTCTCCATCAAGCGTGTTTTGCCGGGAAGCCGTTGATGCAGCCGGAAGAACGGAAGCTCCATTAAGACCGCCGGACGTCATCGCCGCGTCATACATTGACGACGTGAATGCGGCATCTTCGCTTATCAGACGCCTGATCTCATGAAATTCGGACTGCACAACCGGGTGCAGCAGCATGCATAGCATGCGTTGAAATTCGTCGTTCCTCACGGCATGAATGTTGTTCGCCAGATACGCCAATCCAACCAGATTGCGCTGGGCAAAGGACAGGTTCGCCGATGCCGTTACATCGCCGATATACTTCCGCCATGAACGATCAAAAAAACTTTTGTAATCAACGTAACCGACGACAGGCAAAAAGACTCGGATGAATTCCGCGAATTCCTGCTCTTTGCTTCCGAATACGGAATGTGCAATGTCCGCAACCGGCATTTCACAAAACCCGTCGTGTTTTGACCTGTTGAGCGGAATGGAGCGCCTAAGCCCGTTTTCCCGGCCTAAACCAGCATTCAGGTTTTCCGCTGAACCGGCGGGGTTCGCGCGGTAATTCTCAACCGATGATCCGGCGCCTTCATCTAACCCGTCTTTCTTATCGACATTCAACAGCAGGCTGACCAATGCATTCAGCGTCTGCTTGTAGCGGCCCGGGTTCAGCCGGAAGCAGGTTTGAAAGCCGTTTAAAAGCTCAAGACAAGCGTTCTCGGAAACCGCTCTAAACACTTCGGTTATCATCTTCCACCGGGCCAGGTAATGCACGATTTGCGGCAACACGATGAGGTTGTCATGCAAAACAACGGCAATGGTTTTGAATTTATCCGCTCCAACCGGATATTTTCGCAAATAGCTTTTCCACCACCATTCGTCGTGCACGGTTCCGCGGACAATATCGCAAAGAAAACAGGCCAACGATTCCGGAACGTTTTCAAAAATCACGCTGCCGGCCCCGTTGGCCGTACATATGCCATTGAGATACCGCACCGCTTGCTGACCGGATAACGCCAGCGCCCGGTCCACCTGCCCCTGCCAATCGGACCGGCTTATTTGCCTGCCGGAACCGGTCGCGGATTGCTTTATCGAGCAGCTTATTTTTTTCGAGATCAACACGGCATCACGGGGTAACCCCGGCGGGCTCAAGGCCGTGTTAGCCATGAGCCCGCTCAAGGATATTCTCGACATCAATCCGTCCGCGCCTGTTCCTCGCCTTACGACACGGTGGACTTCGAATCTGCCGGATGACACTGCATCTCTTCCTTTTTGGCCGCCCGTTAATGCGCCCGTCTTAGGATCCGGAGCGCAATTTTTTAACGATTACGAATATAACGGCCAGCAGCAAAACAATCAGCAGGATATAGATAAGCGGCAAATCGCATAAAAATGCCGGTAATGTGCATTCACCCGGCCCGCCGGGTTCCTTCACATCGGTATTGATCACCTTGCCTTGAACCGTGATCTCACTCCTCGGCTGCAGAGTAATAACCCGCTCGCCAACATCCACTTTCACATTGGGAGATCCATTGGGTTTGTATAGTTCGGTAAGCAGCTTTATCCGCATAGTGTCATCGGAATAGTTGGATATCAAAAATTCCAATGGCAGATTCGGATTCTCCTGTAGCATAGCCAAGGGGTACACCTGGACAATGCCGCCGAAGTCCTGGATCAGGCTGTATTTCGGTTTAACGCCGTTTGGCAATAATTTATAAGCGATCGTGCTGACCTGGACCATGACATGGTCTTTGGAGTACTGCACCAGATCATCGGTGACGAAAGTACTGCCGTTGTCACCATCGACGATATGGCCGGGGATGAGGGTATCATCGTTCTGCGCATTGGCTGCCGAAATCAACAGGCCGTTGTTATGGAAGAAGCCGGATGATGCCACGCGGCAATCGGCGTTCGGGCAACTGGTCTGGGTCGAATGCCGGGAAATATTTTTCTGCGCCCAATGATTAACATCGACACCGTAATCCGATACCAGGTTATTGAGTTGCGTCCGGCTCACCACACCGCCCGTTGCGGTTCCCTCCAATATCGCTTGGTCAGCGGGGGTCAGGGAGTCAGGGAATATATAGACTCTTAGACAGGGATGGTTAGCCTGATCGGTGGGCATACCTTCCCACAGACCCGAGTCTATGGTCGTCGACACCGGTGTTGCCGAGGTGCCCGAATCCAGCACGACGTCCTCTATATCGATAAAGTTATATTCCGCCGGATCGCCCGTACCGTGCTTGGCCCAAAGAAATGCGACTTTTTTGGTTACAACCGCGCCGGTGTTGACGATGTCTGCCTCTATTCTTATGCCGCAAGGCTGGTCCGGATAATAGGTGTAGCCCAGACTATCGCACTCGTATACCCTGATCGCGTCGCTGCGCCAATACTCCGGCGACCGGGAAATACTGTAACTGCCGGGCGGTTCTTCAAGGTAGGCCACGCCCCATTGCCTCGGGATCGTCCAGCCAAGCTCACAGTCGGCGTCGACCGGGTTCTCACCGTTGATAATAGGCAATGCATTGGGGAATCCCGCCCCGGCGGCCTCGCAGGACCCGGATCCACTTGTACAATCGTAATCCGGTGTGCCGGCAAAGGAATCCTTGCCGAACTCGTTGATAACCGCAAAGGCAATGCCGATATCTTCAGTCAGCACGCCGGATGCCTCAATGAAAGAGACCGGCACTTCGAATTCCACACTGTAACCGCCGCCGACGATGCCCTTGCGGATTGCATAATTGATGCCTGCCATGGAAGGCGGTCCGAACTGGTCCCCCGTTACCATGCAAAGCGCATCGGCTACAGCAAGCTCCGTGTTCACGCTCACGCCGGTTACCAAATCAGGATCGCCGCCGCTCGATTGCCACTTGTGGTTGAAAACGATACGCTTGTCTTCCCCCACCGCGAGATTGTCGTCGCCGTTAATATTCGGGTTAAACTGGATAACAAGAGTTTCACCGACGCATAGCGCCCCTGCGCAATCTCCATCGGCGGTAAAGTCGCGAACAGTGAAAAGAAAGCCCATGTACCAGTCGGCACCACGTTGATACCGTTTTGATTTCACGGTGACATTTCTGTCAGGATAGGTATCCGAAGCCTCTACATAGTCCTTTAGCGGGTCAAGGCAGGACGTAATATCATCCGAGTCCAACGTTGCCGTGGCGCCGTCGCTCCATTCACCGCCACTTTCCTCGCCGTCAATGGCGGGCACTGTCATGCTGTGCATCAGCCCGATCGCGCAATCGGAAATGGCATGCCCCTCCATCGGGATGCAGAGTGGAACCAATAACATCAGTAGGGCGCAGAACCTTCCGGCTCTGTTGGTTGTTTGTCGATTCATATAATTTTCCTCTCTTTATTATTTAAACAGTTAAGTTCCCTGCCGTACCCTGAGTGTGATGCTGTCAGGATGGGTTGTGACAAGCTCTTCCGGCAAATCCACGGAACGGACGCGCAATCTGAACTCGAGGACACTGTCCACATCTCCTGACGGCGCCAGTATCCGGAGGCCTGCGCTGTTCTGCGCGCCACCGCCCGTTGCATTGTCGACCGGAACCGAATATACATTTTCGGGATCTTCAACCAGGGGCACGGATTGATTCAGCTCGTAAAGCTGCCAATCGTCGTGGGATGCCGAATCTATGAGAACATCCACCGCAAAATCAGCCTGGCTGACACCGGACGCTTCAAAGGTGAAGAAAGTGCGCAGGGTAAGCACCGCTCCCGGCGGCAAATCGTCCAAATTGTCGGAACCGTTTCCGGAAAACTCATAAGTCGTAATCGTAACAGTGCCGGTTACCGGTTCGCCGGGCTCCTCGCTGATAGTGAAAAGCGTATTGTTGGTGTATGTATTGGTTCTGTTTGTGGGAGGCCCAACCTCGGCGCTTAACTGAAAATCAACGGGTTCACCATATATTGCTTCGAGCGGTGCGGCAATCATCAACGCTATTGTGGCGTTGGTCCCGCTGGCAAGCGTAATGCGGTCAATTTCGTTGCCGTTAATTGTGCGCAAAATGGTGATGCTGTCGTCCCAGTTGCCCGAGGCAGACGAGATCGCCGCCTTTAATTGAAACTCCAGCGTTCTGTTGGTGCCGTTGGTCAAGGTAAACAAATGTGGAGTGGCGTCGGCGCCGGGCACCAGGGCCGTGCCTTCCGGGCTGCTCGCATAGGAAAAACCAAAGGGGCCGACGGCAACGCCTTCGCCGCTCCATTGGCCGACGAAACGGTTGATTTCAATCTGCGAGTCCAATGCCTGATACAACGCCCGGTTTTGCAGCGCCGCCGAATAACTGGGCCTGACGCCGGGGGGAGTGTTAACCTGCAGGATGTGCTGAATTGTTTCGGCAAACAGTTCGCGCTCCTGCGTATCATCGATACCCGGTATTGCACCCAGAAAAACATCCACCATGTCCGACTGTACGTCGAACAAATCGTCAAACACGCGCAACGCGCCTTCGGTATCCAGGCCGTCGGTCGCCGCGGCGGCGGCGTAACGGTTGGCTATCGAGAGTACGTCCTGGATCGCGTTATCGATGGTGAGCCGCGCGGTTACTTTTTCCGCATCTGTCGCCGGCGGCAGGAAAACCTGCCGCCGCACCAAACCGCGATACACATCCCAGGTGTCGGCAACCACTTGGGCAATCTCGTCGTTTACGTGTGCGCCGAATAAGTTGCGGGTGGCGTAGAAAAAGTACTGCTGCCGTGTTGCGGTAGTCGGCAGATTGTCCAGATCATTTTGCGTGAAGACCTGCAGATAGGCGGGCGAATCAAGATCGATCGAGGGATAACGGAGCGACTCCAGTAGAAAACGGTTAATCTGACCGGCACCGGTGCGATCGGTCACGCCCCGGTGGCGATCGGCCAGAAAATCCTGGGGCCTGAAACCCCTTGCACTGTTGATAATGCGGTGCGGCACCAATGCCGCCGGCGGGATAAAACGGAAATACCGGTCGATGTTGTCTATCGTTGCGTTGCCGAGTTTGTCGAGCAGCCACTCCAGGTGATCGGCGAACTGACTGAGGCGCAAAATGCCGGCGGGAAAAAGCTGGCTGATCAGGCGGCGGGCGGACCACATGTCATTGAACGTGATACCCTGCGGAGTCCAGTAAAACAACGACAAGGGCACGTCGGAAGTTTTCAAATCGCCCAACTCAACCAGCTCGGTGAACACGGGGTCGTAAAGCACCCGAATTTTGTCGCGCCCGGCATTATCGTCGGAAAGATTATCCGCCAGAACATGTTTTTCGCCGATGCAGATCGTCGCCAGATAATTTCTGAGCAGCGACAACCGCGCTATTTCATCTTTCCTGGCGTAGTTGTTCAGGCTTAACAGATCGGAATTCAGATGATCTTTGATCGTTGAGGAAACACTCTCAAGAGTGGCAATGGGCAACTCGACCAGCCGAAACTCGACGCCCTCCTGGATATAACGACTGCCGCAGCCCTTGGCGATCCCCTGATCGCCAAGTCCGCTTTTCAAAGCTTTTTCCTTGTATTGCGCGGCGGGCGACATGACCAGGATGTAAATCGCCACACCGTTGGGCACATATTGTCCGTAGGGTATTCCGGCGCAATTCCTGAAAGTCGCATCCTCAAACTGAGGCACTTCCAATGTCCGGGAAAGCGACAGTTGAATGTCGCCCAGCGGCAAACCGATGACATCGCCGTCCCGGTTGATCGCCAGCCCTTTCCTGACGATTACAACGGGCGGTTCGCCGTTACTGCCGTCCCGCGCTTCATCCAGCTCCACTTCCAGCCCTTCGATGATGCCGGTTCCAATGGCTTTTCCCAAATACCGGTCGTGCTCATGGTGGGCGCTAAGCTGATCGCGCAGATCCCTGCCGGTCAGCAGTCGCCCTTCAAAAAAATTCGTATTGAGTACGCCTTGGTCCGTCACCGGTTGAAAAAGATTCCGGCTGCTCATGACACCACCCCTCCCAGCCGGTTCGCCAAATACCGAAGTTCAACCTGCAATAAATACACTTGCGGGATTGCAGTGCCGGGATCTTCAATGCTTACCTTTATAACGCCATAGCAATGTTCATCGGTTATTTCCACATCACCGTCGAAATCAAAATATTCGGTAACCAATACATCGTTGCGCCGCTCGTTTTCCTCGCTCACCGACGCAGCGATGGTTTCCAGGGTGCCGACAGCATCGTTCGCCCGGTAAAAATGCGCGCTCACCTGCCAGTTGAATTCAATACCTGAAGGCTCCGGCGATCCCTGGAATCCCCAGATCAGCCGAAACTGCATGCCCTCGCCGTAATCGATATCATTGGGAATGGGTATGGAAAAATAGACTTCGCCGGCAAACGCGTTTGTGCCGGTGGTCATAAAATGCATGGCCGGAAGGACGCTGTTGAAAAGCCCTTTTGCGGCGCCGCGGCCGTTATGCGCCTGGAACGCCGGCAGGGAAATCGTTTTCTCCACCCTGCCTCCATCGGCCAGCGAAACCGGTGCGCTGAAGGTTTTCTCGCCTTCGATGGTTTCATCGCCGGAAATATGCACGAGATCGGCCGGGTCCGGACCGCTGGAAGAAGAACCGCCTGAAGAAGAACCCCCGCCGGAAGACGACGAGAGGGATTGCAGAGCGAGCCTGTTGTACATGAACTCCTGCAGCAAACGGCTCTGCAGCAGGATGGGACGTTCCGCCTGTTCAACAGTGGGATCACTGCCGGATACCAGACGGTAACCCAACTCCGATGCCGTATCTTCCACCTGAAGTTGAACCTGTCCCAGGCTGATGCATTCGTCGCGCGGCGGACCCGCGACGCAATTTCTGCCATCGGGCAGCAGGCCGGGGCGCACTTCCGTCACCCATACCCGCAACGCGGCATCAATAATGGCCGGTGCGTCGGCTTCACTCATATGCAGCGAGGTGGCCGGCTCCTCGAAGGCGCGAATAATCTCTTCGATACCGCTAACCGTGAGTCCGCCGGGCGCATTCGAAATCTCGATATCGGCAAGCAATTGCAACAGGAACTCGATGGCGTCCTCCTCTTCCTGCTCGGGCGCGTCGAGTTGCAATTGCAGTTTGAAATTGTCGGCGTAACGCGAAGCCACCGAGGTTTTATCCAATGACTGGCAGGGTCCGCTCGGCACCGGAACGTAATCGGTGGCGCATTGGTCGTAACACAAAACGACGTGCAGGGTCAGAGCAATCGGATTAACTATGGGAATTCCCTGGTCCGTGAGCCATTGCGTGATCGTGTCGGTGTTTCGCTGCAACCACACGCTCAGGTCGGCGCATTGCGCCTGCGGCACGCGCACATCGCGTCCGGTTTTATCGACGGCGATGCCGGGACTGACGACCAACTCCCAGACACCGTCCTCCTCGCGCGCGGTAACATTCAAGCCGCACACCGTGCCGTAGCCGTGCAGGCTGCGGTTGTGCAGCTGATCCTTGGTCAGCAGGTAAAGCTGTTCCTGCTCAAACTCGTCTACCCCCAGGACAAGACCGTTTGAATACTTGACCCGCTTGTATGGATCCAGATTAATGGTTTCCGGATAAACCGGTTGGAACTCGCTCATACTTTTTTATCTCCGTTCATTCTCATTGGCCTTATGGACTTAACCGGTCACGGCCGATCAAACGCCTGTCTTTGACATCCCACGGGTGCGAGCTTTGCACAACGCCCTGCCCCAGATAGGTACTCCCTAAAACCACTCCCACGTAGCGCGCGCCTTCACCGACGATGGTGTCGATACCAAGGCGGGCGCTACCCACCTGGAACAGCGCCCAAAACAGTTTCACATCAAAACTGGTATGCGCGGGTTTTTCGACGCGCACCACTTTTTCCGCCTGCGTCATGCGTCGTTCGCGCTGCGCTGGCAATTCACCCGGCGTAGTCGGCACCAGCACTGAGAAACGATGGGCGCTCGCCCTGATGGGCAGCATCAAGGATGCGAACTGAATCCAGTCAGCCAGGGCTTTGCCGGATTCCGGCATGGCGTCCTCGGCGGGCAGGGTCACGGCATTGAAGCCGGACCACCGGTTTGTGCCCAACCGTCCGTAGGCGTTGTTAAGCGCGTCGATACGCCGGTAGCGACGCGCCAGAAACTCGCGGTATAAATTGGCCTGCTGATCGCCGACCGGGCTGTAGGTGAAGCCAAGTCCCGTGTCGATGAAGCGCAGCCAATCCGATGCCTTGGCTTCGACCAGCGGTTTAACCGGTGAGAAGACAATGCTTTCGAATCCGGAGTAAGAAGCGTCCCAGGCGCTGTTCAAGCTGTTTAATGCTTCGCTCTCACCGAACTCGCCTGCGTACTTTTTGCGCAGCCATTCCTGATAACGG